>JAAYYJ010000163.1 GCA_012515455.1 Oligosphaeraceae bacterium | reverse complement strand
TTGCCACCGGCCCATTAAAAAAGGGGAAAAAACCAGCGCCGTGCTGTATCTTTGCCTCTTCCGTGACCGAGATCCAGCAACAGCTGCTGCTGATTTTACGAGAGCATTATTCCCGGACCAAAACAATACCCCATTACGGGTTCATGTCCCGGAAGTGCACACGGTGCAATTTCTGCATCAGTCTGGCAGTCTCAGCTGCTGGCGGGCGGCACCCGAACAAATTATCAGTACAGCAAAACTGGCCAAAGGCGAGCCCCGCCCCTGGGAAATTGCCCTTTCCGTCAACGAATGCCATACTGAGCAGATTATTATCAACAGTGAGCAGGCAAGGTCAGCGGTAAGCCTGGCAATTAGCGACTGCCGAGATGAACAAGGACGGATGTTGCCAGCAGCATCCTTCGAATGCCGCACCGTCAAATCATATCAAATCGGCAATCCCCGCTTGGCAATCGGTATCAGCGGCGAATACCCTGATATCCTGGACTGCCTTCCTCATGCCGAACTCGAACCCGGCAAAAATTATTGCTTCTTTCTGACCGCCCGTTTCCCTGCTGGAACTGCCCCGGGAATATACCGGGGGAAGGCAACCATTGCCGGCAAGGATTTTTCCCATGCTGTCCCCCTGACCATCCGCATCCGTAATATCACTCTGCCCACTCCGGCCTCTTTCAAGACCGATTTTCTGTCTGGTCCTGACCGTTATACCACTGAGGCTACACGTCTGGACAGCAAACTCTACCAAACGGACCTTCGCTCGTTGCGTATCACCCCTCGTCATACTATCACCCTACTGTATGACGAGGAAGGCAACGTCAAGGGCAGGCCAGTGCAGAATATCCAGAATACCGTTGGCAAGCTGCACGACCATAATTTCCATATCTTCGGGCCATTTCTGCAACGGAAATTTCCCGGCCTGAAGCCTCTATCTGCTGAAATGGACTCCGCGATGGCGAATTTCGCCCGCGTAACAGAACAGACCTTCCAGCCCGCCGGACTGGTAGACAAACTGCTTTGGCAACTGGGCGATGAAGTGCATGATGCTGAAAAACTGAATATCCAGATTCATTATGCCAAACTGACCCGGCAAATGGCACCCGCACTGCCAATCTTCACCACCGTGAATGGCTTTTCAGAACGGGTTAAAGAATTGATAGCCTGTGCCGATATCATTGCCATGCATGCGGAAATTTATTTCCATTGTGTGGAGAACCAGCTGGATATGTCTGGCAAGCAGTTATGGCAGTATGACAACGGCTTTATGACCGCATCAGTGCCGGCAGCGTTGGTCCGGGGAATTATGTGGCGGGCGTATAAATACGGTATCACAGGCTACCACCAGTGGTCCACTACAGCTTGGCCGGCCGACTGGGATTTCGGAGTTGACTACTCCGGGACACTCTATTTTCCGCCAGTTCAGGGACAAAAAACACCCCTTCGCTCAGCCCGCCTGCAGAATTTCGCCAGCGGGGTCTCGGACTATGATTATTTTGTTCTCCTGGAGAATGAACTCCGCCGCCTAGGTGAGCATCCGGCCGGGAAAGCCGCGGCGCAGGAATTCTCCTCCATCATCTCAGCGGTTGTGCCTGACCGCTGGACACTCCCCCGGAACTACCAGGCCATTGCCGCCGGCAGAGAACGCATCGCAGAACTGATTGAAGAGCTGCAAAAACTCTGAGACATAATCGCGTGCCATTGCGATTCGTTGTCAATATGGCAAATTGTTCCCCGGCGGCCAAATTCAATTAACCCCTCGGAGCGCCAGATCAATTCTGCGCCCAGCAACCAAATGCAAGCATCTTGGAGGTCCCCCCATGCGAAAACGTT
>JAAYYJ010000162.1 GCA_012515455.1 Oligosphaeraceae bacterium | reverse complement strand
TTCCGGGGCCGCCTCCCGGGACAGCCCCACACTGCTTCCCCGGGTATTTTGTCCGGCAGCAAAAAAATCGCCTTTTTGGGGTGGGAAAAACTGGTAAAATCCTGCCTATACTATATATTAATATATAAACCAAACCGACTGTCTTTGCGGTTTGCGGCAGCTGAATTAACCTCGTCCCAGACTAAGGAAATATTTATGTCCAATGCCGATCCCCTCTCTGCTGACACGAATGTTGTCCTGCCGGAGAGCCCTGCAGTAGTGCCCCCCCCGATCAGTAGCAGCCCTGACTCTGATTACAACGCCAACCAGATCACGGTTCTGGAAGGCCTGGAGGCCGTGCGCAAGCGTCCCAGCATGTATATCGGCGACACCGGTGAGCGTGGATTGCATCATCTGGTCTACGAAGTGGTAGACAACAGCATCGACGAAGCGCTGGCCGGCTACTGCCACAATATCTCCGTCAGCATCAATTTCGACAACAGCATCACAGTAGTGGATGACGGGCGCGGCATCCCCACTGACATACATCCGGTAGAGAAAAAGCCAGCTTGTGAAGTGGCTCTGACCATCTTGCATGCCGGCGGCAAATTCGACCACAATGCCTACAAGGTCTCAGGAGGATTGCACGGCGTCGGCGTATCCTGTGTCAACGCCCTCTCGCAGTGGCTGGCTTTGACCATTGAGCGCGGCGGCAAAGAGTACCAGATGCGCTTTGAACGCGGACACACCACTGAGCCGCTCACCGTTGTCGGGGCCAGTGCCCGGCGCGGCACCACGGTGAAATTCCTGCCTGATCCAGAGATTTTTTCGGTCAGCGAATACAAATGGGACATCCTGGCCAACCGTCTGCGGGAATTGGCCTTCCTGAATGCCGGCATCCGCATTACCCTCAGCGATCTGCGGGGTGAAAATCCCCGCGAGGAGGTCTTCCAGTTCCAGGGCGGACTGAAAGAATTCGTGCTGCATCTGAATAAAGTCAAGACGCCCCTGCATGAGGTGATTTACTTCCAGACCACCCGCGACGAGGTGGAAGCCGAAATTGCCATGCAGTACAACGATTTCTATGTCGAGACCATCTACAGCTACGCCAATAACATCAACACCATCGAGGGCGGCACCCACCTGACCGGATTCCAGCAGGCCATCACCCGCTGCATCAACAACTATGCCAAAACTCAGCCGGCCTACAAAAACGAACAGCCGGTGTCCGGCTCTGATGTGCGCGAGGGCCTGGCCGCAGTAGTCAGCGTCAAGGTAAAAGAACCGCAGTTTGAAGGGCAGACCAAGACCAAGCTCGGCAATGGCGATGTCCGCGGCATCGTGGATTCCATCGTCTATGCTACTCTGAGCACATATTTCGAAGAGCACCCCAAGGAAGCCAAGCTGATCTTGGAGAAGGCTTATGGTGCGGCCCGGGCCCGCGAAGCCGCGCGCAAGGCCAAAGAACAGAGCCGGCGCAAGAGCCCGCTGGGCATTACCGCCCTGCCGGGCAAGCTCTCGGATTGTTCCGAGAAAGACCCCGCACTCTCAGAGCTGTACATCGTCGAAGGTGATTCCGCCGGCGGTTCCGCCAAGCAGGGCCGGGACAGCAAATACCAGGCCATCCTGCCCATCCGCGGCAAGCTGATCAACGTCGAGAAGGCCCGCTTGGACAAGATGCTCAACAATCTCGAAATCCGCACCCTGATCACTGCCATCGGCTGCGGCATCGGGGTCGAGGAGTTCGATATCAGCAAAGCGCGTTACCACCGGGTCATTATCATGACCGATGCTGATGTCGACGGCTCGCACATCCGGACCTTGCTGCTGACCTTCTTCTATCGCCAAATGCGCCCGATGATCGAAGCCGGATATATCTACATCGCCAAGCCGCCGCTGTTTAAGGTCACCCGCCGTAAACACGAGCAGTATATCGAAAATGAAGACCAGCTGGACGGCATCCTGCTCCGCCTGGGGCTGCAGGATATCAGCTTCCGCCGGCCCGGCACAGAAGAGCTCCTGCCGCCCGATGTGGTGGCGGAACTCATCCAGATTATCCGCGATTTCCTGCGCCTGGCCAAGAACAACCTCCCCCGCTACGGCATCTTGCCCGCAGAGTACTTCAAAATCCGTTTGCAGCAAGGGCGCTTCCCGGTGGCGATGATTGCGGTCCGGGAGATTGACGGGGCAGTATCACTGCAGTACGCTTTTGACAAAGACGAACTGGAGCGCATTGTGGCTGAGGCCGAAGAACGCATCGCCGCGGAACAGGACCTCCCGGATGACGTTCAGCCCGAGGAGGAGGAACTCCTGCCGGAGGAGCCAGAGGACGAAGTGCCCCTGGAATTGGATGAAAATGGCGACCCCATTGTCCCGGCCAAACCGTTGAACTCAGCCATCGACATAATCAATATCCCGGAAGCCAAAAATTTCATGATGCTGGAGGAGAAGCTGCAGCATCTAAATATCGACTGCAGCACGCTTTTCCAGAGTCAGGAACCGGTGATGGAGCTGTTGCAGAAAGACCGGGTCACTGCCATCAATACCCTGGAGGAGATTTACAACCACATCACCGCAGCCGGGCGGCAGGGGCTGTACATCCAGCGCTATAAAGGACTGGGGGAAATGAACCCGGAACAGCTTTGGGAGACCACCATGGACCCCGCCCGCCGCAAGATGATCAAGGTCACCATGGCCGATGCAGTGCAGGCCGAACAGATGTTCGTACTGCTGATGGGCGAACAAGTCGAACCGCGTCGACAGTATATAGAAAAATACGCCGAGTCCCTCAAGGACCTCGATATCTGAGCCCCCGGCCCTGCCTTGCTGAACTAACCCTAACCGAGAACATTCCATGAGCGACGAAAATACCCAGATTCCAGTTGATCCGGAGGAGCATAAGCCACAGGAGCAGGATACCCCCGCCACTCCTTTGGACATCAGCAAGAACGACGTGCCCATTGCCATTGAGGACATCATGCATACTGCCTACCTGCAGTATTCCGTGAGTGCCAATGTCGGGCGGGCCATCCCTGATGTGCGTGACGGCATGAAGCCTGGCAGCCGCCGCATTCTTTACGCCATGCGGCAACGCGGCTTGAGCAAGAGCAGCCCCTACACCAAATGCGCCAAGGTGGTCGGCGAAGTCATTGGCAATTACCACCCGCACGGCGATTCGGCAGTCTATGAAACCATGGTCCGCATGGCTCAGGATTTTTCCATGCGCTGCCCGCTGATTGACGGGCAGGGCAACTTCGGTTCCATCGATGGTGATGCCGCGGCCGCCTACCGCTACACCGAATGCCGCATGGAACGCCTGGCCGAAGAGCTGCTGGCCGACCTCGAGAAGGACACCGTGGAGATGCGTCCCACTTTCGATGACAAGGACATCGAGCCAAGCGTGCTGCCGGCGCGCTTCCCCAATCTCCTGGTGAATGGCGCCCAGGGCATCGGCGTGGGCATGGCCACCAACATCCCCCCTCACAACCTGGGCGAAGTGATTGACGCCACTGTCGCCGTTATTGACAACCCCCGCATTTCCATCCGCGAACTCATGCGCTATATCCCCGGGCCGGATTTCCCCACCGGCGGCATTATCCAGGGGCTGCGTTCCATCATCGCGCTGTATGAGACTGGCCGCGGCTCAGTGCGCATCCGCGGCAAAGCCAGCCTCGAGGAGAAGAACGGCAAGGAAAAAATCATCATCTCCGAAATGCCCTACGGGGTCAATAAAGAAAACATGGTCCTGAAGATGGCTGAACTGGTCAACGATGGCCGGATTCAGGGCATTTCCAGCATTGAGGACCTGTCTTCCTCCCGGACTGGCATCAAAATTGAAATCGAAATCAAGCGCGGTGTGGTTGGCAATGTGATTCTTAACCAGCTCTACGCGATGACCCCCTTGGAGACGGTAATTGGCTGTCAGTTCCTGGTCGTGGACCGGAACCGCCCCCGGACCCTCAATCTCAAACAGGTCCTGGAGGCGTAT
>JAAYYJ010000161.1 GCA_012515455.1 Oligosphaeraceae bacterium | reverse complement strand
CTACGTTTGAGCAGAAAAAACGGCCCGGAGCGGAAGAGGAGGGAGGCGGTCTGATGCCGGGTTGCGGATATCCGCTGATCGGAGGGAAGTTCTTCTGCGGGCTGGAGCATCCCGCCGCTTTCAACCAGATTACCAGGAGCGGCCGCAAGACGGTGAGCTACCAGCTGCGGCATTTCCCGGTCTGGGAGAATGGCCGCCTGCCGGGCGTCGCCGAAGTGCTGGGGCTGGCTGCGGCACCGGAAGAGGTGTTCGCCAAGTACGTCGCCAGCATCCGCCTCCCCCGCCGGCAGAAGCCGCTGTTCTCTTTCTGCTCGTTCTGGTCGGACCCCTATCTGGGCAATTACGAATACGATATCCGCAAGGATAATTATCTGAGCCTGCTGCGGGTCTTTACCCAGCTGGGCCTGCATCCGGATGTGATCACCCTTGATGCCGGCTGGCAGGACCGCCAGACGGTCTTCCAGGCCAAAAAAGCCTTCGGCGGTGAAAAAGCCTTGCGCGAACTGGGCCGGACTTTTCGGGCGCAGGGCATCGATTTAAGCCTCTGGGTCTCGCATAATGGCCCGATGGGAATGGCACCGGAATTCCTGCGCCGGAAAGGCATTGCCATCGGCAAGGGCGAAAGCTCAGCCTATTGCGGAGATAATTATGCAGTGATGCTGGACCGGAAGCTGGAGGCGCTCCTGCAGAAACGCTTCTGTGAGCTGGCCGGACCGGATTACCAGACGGTGCACTTCAAGATAGACTGGGATAACGAATGCGCCACCAGCCCGGAATTTCAGGCCAAATATCCGACTCGCAATCATGTGCGCCAGGGCAGCATTGACGCGATGTGCCGGATTGCAGCGGCGCTGCGCGCGGTCAATCCCGCGGTCATCACGCGCAATGGCTGGTGGCCTTCGCCCTGGTGGCTGCAGCACGCCAACCATATCTTCCTTTCTGATTCCGGTGATTCGGAATTCGCCATGCTGCCCTCCCGGACTCAGCGCGACAGCGCAGCCACCCACCGTGATATCATGTACTACAACTCGCTGCAGCGTGACCGCAGCGCAGTGCCGCTGGATTGCTTTGATAACCACGAGCTGCCGCATGCCCGCCGCAATCCTTTTGCGGAAGAGCGCGGCTCATGGGTCAACACTCTCTGGCTGTCTGTGCTGCGGGGCAGTTCTTATTTCCCCTACAAACTGCAGCCCGAAGCTCTTGAGGACTGGCAGGCTGAGTCGTTGCGGGAAATCATGGCTTTCGCCCGCAATTATGCGGAGCATATTATCGTCGAGCATGGGCGGATGGTTCTCGGCCATCCCGGCAAGGGGGAAATCTATGGTTTCCTGCAACCGGGTCAGAAAGACAGCTGGTGCCTGCTGCGCAATCCGCTGCCTCTGCCCCAGACGCTGCGCTTTGACCCGGCGGCGATCAGCGGCCAGACAGTAAAAAGCGTGGCCCAATTTTATCCCGATTACCGTCTGCTGCCCAACCCCGGGGAGCTGACTTTCCTGCCCGGGGAGGTGAAAGTGATGATTATCAGCAGCAGGAAACTGACTCTGCCGGGCGCACAGCCATTCCAGGTCCGGGCCGAGGGCAAGGGCTTCCGCTGCTACCGCCCTGCGTCCGCTTGCCCGCAAGTGCCGCCAGTATATCAAATACCGAAGCTGGAATGCGGCGCTCCCAGCCACCAGACGGTCGAGGGACGGCTGCAGCTGAAATTCAAGCTGCTGGTCCCCTACCGGATGCGGAATTTTGAGCTGCAGATCAAGGTCAGCCATCCGGATATGGACAAGCTGCAGTTCTGGTTGGCGAGCTCACGCTACGACGGCTGGAACTTCTGCTGCTACCGCATACCGCTGACCGAGGTGCCCTACAACCGTCCCGGCCATGGCGAAGCCAAGAATCCCGATGGTTTCCCCAAACGCCGGGAGCGGTTCTTCGTTGCCAGCATTCCGCAAGGCGGTGAGGCGTTTTTCAATTTTGAGTGCGCAGGTGCGGCAGTCAAGCCGGAGCAGCTGGAAATCTGGGCCTCGGGTTATGAAGGGCCGGAACGCGTGGGTGAGCCCTGCAGCGCTGCACCGCTGGGATTCACCCGCGGCTTGCCGTATCAGCATCCGCTGGGATTCCCGCTCGCGGTGCGGGTGCTCTGAAAATAATCCTGCCCGCCGGAGGTGTTCGGACATCCCCGGCGGGCAGCACAAATATATCTGGTCCTGGATAGGCGGCTATTGAGGCACCAGAGCCGCAGCTATTAATCCCGGGCACCCTGGCGCTTGCTCTCGACCACATCACGGATAATCTGGTCCAGGTTGCGTTGCGGACGGTAGCCGATCAAGGCGGCGATTTTGCTGAGGTCAGGCACGCGCCGGCGCATATCATCGAAGCCCTCGCCGTATGCCTGCTGATAGGGTATCTTCACGATGGGTGAATCACTGCCGGTGATCTCCTTGACCCGCAGGGCCAAGCCCTCAATGCTGATCTCCTCATCGTTGCCGATATTGATGACCTGGCCGCGGGCAGCCGGGCAGTCCATCAGCTGACAGAGCGCTTCCACCACATCATACACATGCGCAAAACAGCGGCTCTGCTGGCCGTCACCGTAAACGGTAATGGGGTCGCCACGCAGAGCCTGGCTGACAAAAGCCGGCACCACCATCCCGTACTGCCCGGTCTGACGCGGCCCGACGGTATTGAACAGCCGCACGACGACTACCGGCAGGCGGGCCTCTGTCCAGTATGCCAGGGCCAGGAATTCATCAAGCGCCTTGGCGCAGGCATAGCTCCAGCGTCTGGTGCTGGTGGCTCCCATGACGGTATCATCATTTTCACTGAAGGGCACTTTTGAGCCTTTGCCATAGACTTCGGAGGTGGAAGTCAGCAGAAAGGGGCGGCGGTAGCGGGCGCAGGCTTTCAACACCGACTCGGTGCCGCCGACGATGCTTTGGATGGTACGCACCGGCTGCTCGATAATCAGGCGTACTCCGACTGCCGAGGCCAGATGGTAGACTTTGCTGACTTGCTGCACGCAAGTGTCCACCAGGGCTTCGTGGTTGACTGAATCCACGATCAGGCGCAGGCGCCGACCGTCGTCCAAGTCAGCCAGGTTGTCGTAGCTGCCGGTGGAAAGATCATCAATGACCAGCACATCTTCGCCTTTGGCCAGCAAGGCCCGGCACAGATGCGAGCCGATAAAGCCCGCCCCACCAGTGACCAGTACGCTCATAATACATCCTCGGTTGGGAGAAACTGCAGGAACAACAGGGAAAGAGAAATACGGCCGGGACAGTGGGTCAGCGCCCCAGCTCAACAGAGCGGTCCCGCGCCGCCTGAGTCATGTCCAGTACCGTTTGCCGGAAATCCGCCTGCTCCAAAACTGCCAGAGCGGCCGCAGTGGTCCCTCCGGGGGAGGTCACCGCGATGCGCAACTCTTCCGGGCTGCCCAGCTTCTGCTCAAGCATCTCGGCTGCACCGCGCATGGTCTGTATTGCCAGCTCCAGGGAGAGGTCTGGCGGCAGGCCGAGTTTAATCCCGGCCAGACGCAGTGCCTCAATGAATTCGAACATGTAGGCCGGACCGCTGCCACTGATGGCGGTCACCGCGTCCAGCCAGTCTTCAGCGACTCGCCAGACTTTGCCCAGGGGGCTTAAAATCTGGTCCGCGATCTTGGCGGCTGCTTCATCGGCACCGGAGCCCAGAGCGTAGCAGCTGGCGCCTTTGCCAACCATCAGCGGGGTGTTGGGCATGACCCGGACGATGCGGCCGGTGCCGAACCAGGAACGCAGTTTCCGGATATTGATGCCGGCGCAGATGGAAATGACTATGACGCCCTCTTTGCGGGGCGGCAAGGCCTGGGCTGCGGCCTCGGCCACCTGCGGCTTGACAGCCAGGATGATTACATCGGCCGCGCCAGCCAGGGCTGCGGGATTGTCCTGGCATGGCAGGCCGGTGGCAGCGCTGAAACTCTCCCGGGCTGCTGCCGAGATATCGCAGGCGGCGATGTTGTCAAAGGGGAAGACTTTGTTCCGGACCAGTCCGCTGGCCAGAGCGGTGGCCATCTTTCCGGCACCGATAAACAGGATATTCATCATCCTCTCCAGGGAATCAGGCTTACAAGCCCATCTTTTCCCGCATATTCCAGATGCTGCGGGCCAGGCTGTCGAAAGGATCAAGGTCCCCGGCGTCGCGCTCGACGATATACCATTTCACGCCAGCGTAGCGGCAGGCCTGCACGATCCGGTGCCAGTTCAGATTGCCGTCACCGATCTCGCACATCTTCGGAGTGCGGTCCGGCATGGCGATGCTCATGTCTTTGAAATGCACGCAGGGGATGCGTCCGGCGACCCGCTCGATATAGGCGGCCGGGTCAGCGCCGCCGCGGGCGACCCAGTGGGTGTCCAGCTCGAACCAGAGCTCGGGGTCGAGACGATTGATCAACAGATCCATTGGCAGCCGGCCATCGGCGGGTGAGAATTCATGGTGGTGGTTATGGTAGCCCAAGGTGAGGCCGGAGCCGCTTAACTTGGCTGCAATAGCATTGAAATCAGCGATGAACTTTTCCCACAGCGCGAGTGTCCAGGCTTCTTTGGGGAAGAAACCGCCGATGGCGGTGTAGCGGCAATTCCAGAGCTGGTGCTCATCGATGACCTTGGCAGTGTCGTCGCGCAGCTGATCGAGGCCGACGTGGGTGGCTGCCATCTGCAGGCCTTCGCCATCGAGAATATTCTTGAGTTCCTGGGCCTCAATCGGACCGCAACCCGAAAGCTGGATGCCGTCATAGCCCATCTTCTTGACTTTGGCGCAAGCAACGGCAATCTGGGCCGGGGTCTTGCAGACTTCACGCAGGGTGTACATTTGAGCCGCAATCAATGCCATGGCAATCGTCTCCTTGTTGATAATGCCGGTAATATAGGCGCCGGTGCGAGAGGCCGGCGCTGGTAAAAATCAAGTACGGGCCGAGTCGGTTGGCCGGCCTGAGAGCAGCGCGTCGAAGTAGGCGATGGTGCGCTTCAGGCCCTCGTCCAGGCTGATGCTCGGTTGCCAGCCCAGGCGCTCCCGGGCCAGAGTGATATCCGGGCGGCGCTGCCGGGGGTCATCCTGGGGCAGGGGCCGGTAGATGATTTTAGAGCGCGAGCCGGTCAGGGCGATGATTTTTTCCGCCAGTTCCCGGATGGTGAATTCACCGGGATTGCCGATATTCACCGGACCGATGAAATCATCCGGCGAGTCCATCATCCTGATCATGCCTTCAATCAGGTCATCGCAGTAGCAGAAAGAGCGGGTCTGGCTGCCGTCACCATAAAGGGTGAGGTCATCGTTCTGCAGGGCCTGGACGATGAAGTTGGAGACCACCCGCCCGTCATTGGGATGCATCCGGGGGCCGTAGGTGTTGAAGATACGGATGACTTTGATGCGCAGTTTGTACTGGCGCCAGTAATCGAAGAACAGGGTCTCGGCGCAGCGCTTGCCTTCATCATAGCAGGCGCGGATGCCGTTGCAGTTGACTCTGCCCCAGTAGCTCTCGACCTGGGGATGCACATCCGGGTCGCCGTAGACCTCGCTGGTCGAGGCCTGCAGGATTTTGGCCTGCACGCGTTTTGCCAGTCCCAGCATGTTGATGGCGCCGTGGACGCTGGTCTTGGTCGTCTGCACGGGATTGTGCTGATAGTGTATCGGTGATGCAGGGCAGGCCAGGTTGAAGATTTCATCCACTTCGACATAGAGCGGCATGGTCACATCGTGGCGCAGGAGCTCGCAATGGGGATTGTCGAGCAAGTGCATGATGTTGTCCTTGGAGCCGGTATAGAAATTGTCGACGACCAGGACGTCATGTCCCGCTGCCAACATCCGTTCTGCCAGATGCGAGCCCAGGAACCCGGCGCCGCCAGTAATCAGCACCCGCTTGCGATTCTCGAATCTCATCAGTAGCTCTGCTCCTTGCCGGAAATTCTTGTCCCAGAAAGATTGGCCCCGGAGGGTGAGTAAAAACTAAAATATAACACCGGATTGGCGTTTGTGCTCCAGGGCTGGCGAAAATACGCCCGGGGGGGGCGGCTCAGGTCAGCCATTTGGCAAACCAGTCCAGGGCCAGCTGCTGGACCTCGCAGTCGTAGCAATGCGGCTTGTCCGGTCGCTTCAGAGAGAGATACTCCGGATGGCCGAAACGGCGGTACGCGTCACCTATCTGCCGGAACGACTCATCGACCCCGGCCGGCGGGAAAAGCGCGTCCCGCTGACCGACTACGACTAGGGATTTTTTGGGGAAGCCCATGGCGACCAGGTCGGGGACGTCCATCCGGTCCCAGACCCCGGGCAGGAGGCAGAACGAGCCGATGGCACCGGCCAGATTGAACTCGGCCACGCCATCGTTGGTGGTCATCCAGCCGATGCTGGCCGCGGCGGTGAGGCGGTCCTCCAGGGCCATCAGGAAGTCGGTGCGGTACCCGCCCCCGGAGAGTCCGGTGACTCCGAGACGGCTGCCGTCGACCTCGGGGCGGCTGAGCAGGTAATCGACGCAGCGGGCGTCGTCCCAGAAATTGATGCCGGCCCAGGTGGTCCCGGCCCATTGCAGCTGGCGCAGGCTCAGGTACAGATTTTCCCGCAGCCGGCTTTCATAGACATTGAATTCGGCGGTGCCTTCATAGGTTTTCAGCAACTGGCGGGGGTCGATGCAGGGGATGCCGTACTTGCCGTAGGGGGCCCGGCTGCCGAAATGGTATGCATCAATGCTCAGGACCGCATATCCGGCCCGGCAGAAGGTCTCGGAGAGGTAGCGCCCGCCGTGGGCGTAGGCGCGGAATTTGTCCAGGAGGTCGCAACGGTCGCCGAGGTCGAACATGCGGTCTTTGCCGAAGAACATCGGTCCGCCCCAGTCGTGCAGCAGTAAAATGGCGGGCAGAGGCCGGGGGGCATGGCGGGGCAGCAAGAACCAGCCCTCGACCCGGAACCAGGGCGCGGTATTGAAGCAAACGCGTTCGCGGATATAGTCGCCATGGTCGAAGGTCCCGGTGGTTTCCGCCTGCAGGTCTGCCGGTCCGGGATGATAATGCAGGCCGGTCAGCAGGCATTCCCGGGCCTGCTGCTGCCAGGATTGCAGATCGGACCATTTGGCGGCGCTCAGATCAAGCGGCCGGGCGGAGCGCATTTTTTGCACGGCGGCATCGAAAGCGGTGAGTTTTTGCATGGTTGGTTGTGGTTAAGGTGGTTAAATCCGTGCCGGCCGGCAGCGGCATTACTCCTGACCGCGGGTGTACTGCAGGCGGTAGGTGCGGCCGTTCTGCCGCGGGTCGCTGCCGTCCGAGGTCTGGAAGACAATCAGGTTCTGTTCCCGGCGCCAAGTCGTCAAGGCCTGCCCGTCTTCCGTGAAGAGATGGCGCTTCAGGGCGGCTGCGACCCTGGCGGTCACCTCCGGGGGCGCGGGGTGAATGCAGCACGGGTCGGGCGATTCATGCCGCAGGGGCGCGCACCATTCCTGACCCGGGGTGGCGATATCGGGGTAGGGGTAGATGGTGGTCAAGGTCTCCTCAAAAGAAGGGCGGTCCTGCCAGCGCCAGTCGGCGGCGGAGGTATACTGCAGGAGGTAGCGGCGGCCGTTTTCGGCCGGGTTGCTGTTGTCCGGAGTGGTGAAGGAGATGGCGGCGCCCAGGTGGGACCAGCCGATCCGGCCATTGCGCTGGCTGAAGGCGTGGGAAAATTTGTTCGGTCCGATCAGGATGCCGTCCTCATAGAGTTTATAGCGGCGGATGGCGGCGTAGTATTTGGGGCTGTCTTCCGGGCGCAGGAAGCGGTCCACCCCCCAGTCAGGGAAGGATGGGTTTGCGACGGAGTAATTCCAGGTGCGGATTTGCGGATAGGCACTGGGTTTGATGACCGCGGTGTTCAATTCCTCGGTGAAGGACTCCGGCTCGGTCCAGGAATATTGGAAAGCGAGGGCTTCTGCTTCGCTGATGCCGGTGGCCTGGAGGCGTTCCAGCATATAGGGCAGTGCGGTCAGCAGAACCAGACTCAGTACGCCGGTGTTGGTGATATTGGCGACCTTGCGGTTCAGGGCATCGAATTCATCCATCGGGGCAGTGTCGCTGATGGCCAGGTCCTCAGGCTGAACCGGCAGATAATTGCGCAGCTGGTTGAGCAGAATTTTCAGGGTGAAGGCATTCTCCGGGCTGGGGTCGTACTTATGGGCCAGGGCCAGCACCGCATAAGGAGGGTAGCCCTTGCCCGCATAGCAGGAGGTGTAGCGGGGGGCCAGACGCCGGGCGGCGGCAATGACTTTCTCCCGCAGAAGATCATTGGGGCGGATCGAGTCATAGAAGATGTATCCCGGGCTGTCATAGGAATTGCCCCGGAAATTTTCTGCCTTCGGGAAGGGCTCGTCTGCCTGCAGATGTTTTTCCGCCCGGTCGAGGTATTCCTGCTCGCCGGTCAGTTCCCAGAGCCGGATATTGATGTAGCGGCCATAGAACGCGGTCCGGGCGCTGTTCTTCACGACCTCCAGGGCGCGGTGTTCGCCGGTCAGCAGATACATGTACAGGGCCGAATCCAGCGCGTAGCCGTAGGAGATGCCGCTGCCCCAGTGCTGCTGGTCGTGCCGGCGGCCGCTGCCGATGACGGCCGGGTCGGCGGGCCAGTGATGGACGGTATCGACATCGAGCACATGCCAGGTAATCTCCAGGCCATCCCGCAGCACCTCCTGGTCGCCGCTGCGCAGGAAATGGAGGTAGAAGGCGTGGTTCAGGGCCAGGTCGTTGTTGAGCCAGCCGGTGTAGCCGCGGAAAGGCGATCCCTCGGGATTGCGCTGCTGCATGTGGTCGGACATGCCGTGTACGCCCAGGGGGACGTCGCCCCAGTCCATCATGCCGTCAAATTGTCCGGCCCGGCGGATTTTGCGCAGGTACTGGAAGGCGAAGCGGATGGCCGCTTCGGTGCGGGGGAAGGTATTGCCGGCGAGGTGGTATTCACCGGCAGCCAGGGTGCTGCGGTAGTATTCCGGGCTGGCGGCGGGGAGGCAGGGACGGTTGCAGCGCCGGGCGAAGCGCTCCGGGTCCGGGCAGTTCCAGGTCAGGAACAAATCATGGGTCTTGGCTACGCCCATGCCGCCGGCGTCATTGCGGTAATCCAGGTACTCGCGACGCTGACCCTCGCGGCGGCGCAGATCGAGGACCTTGCCGCTGCGCTCCGGCCAGAGGTGGTACTCCAGAGCCTGGGCGGTGGCACAGAGTTCCTTGGGGTACAGGCGCTGAAAATCGCGGGCCACGGCAGTGAGGCTGCCGCTGGTCAGAACGCCCGGGCAGCCGGCCAGCTCAGGCCGGCTCTTGTCCCGCCAGGAGATCAGGTGATGGAAGCGCGGGGTGCCGATGATCAACTGTCCCGGCACAGGCACGCCGGCGCGGTTGAGGCGCAGAACCAGAGAGCGCAGGAAATTCTGCTGCACGTCTTCTGTGTTGATGAAGGTGGTCTGAATTTTTACCGTGTCTTCATCGCGATACAGAGTCAGACGCACGATATAGCGGTATGCTTTCCGCCCGTCAGCCGCAGTGAACCAGCCCGCGATGCGGCAGCTGGCCCGCAACGGGCCATTTTCCTCCAGCTGGATTTCCCGGCTGCTGTCGGCCTGGCTGGTGAAGTCGCTGCAGTTCCGGCTCTCGCCGGCATCCAGCAGCCAATTCTCCTCTTGAGTGGCGCCGGGAGCGTCGTGCTGCAGTTTCAGGACCAGCTCCGCGCTGCCCTGGTCATCCCCGAGTGCATAAGTGAACAGCGGCCCGCTGGCAGGGATGGTGAGCTGGAGCCGGCCGTTGCTGAGCTGATTGGCGCGGGCCAGCGGTGCTGGCGTGGTCGCGGAAGAGGCTGCCGGACTGCTCTGCAGTATACCGCGGAATCCCTGGGGCAGGGTTGCATCCAGGAGCAGCCATTTAAGCGATCCGTCGGGCCAGCAGCCGTTGCTGCGTGCCTGCAGCACCTGGCCATTCAAAGTCAGCTGGTCGGTGCTGTGCAGGACACCGGCCTGGAGCGGCAACCCGAACGTGACTGGTCCGCTTTCTCCGGGGTAGTGGATTTCGCAGATTTCGCCGGCGCAGGCCAGCAGGGTCAGGCAGAGCAAGGCAGCCGTTGCACGCATCATTGTCCCTTTCGCTGGAGGTGACAAAACACTATTCTGCAGTCCAAGCCGGGATGGCTTCGCTTATTTCACCGTTCCGAGGGTCATCAGACAGTATGCGGTGGACAGCTCAGGGATGTTCTCCATCCAGCGACCGCTCTGGTCGTTATACCAGGAGCCGTCGGGCTTTTGCGTGGCTGCGAGCTTGTCGACCAGCTCCCGGCGCCAGTCGTGTTCCCGGCCCTGGCGGTCCGTGATGGTCTGCGCCTGAAACAGGGTCAGGGTTTTGCCGAAAGTATGCAGATAATAATAGTACCCTGATGCTCCAGTGCCGGGATTCTCCTCCAGGGTGTAATATTTTTTGACCCATTCGAAAGCCGACTGCATGCGGACATCATCTTTGGCGACCTCGGCATAGATCATGCTTTTAATGCCGGCGTAAGTCATGCTGCCGTATGAGCGCAACGGCGGCGACCCGGCTTCAGCTTTCTGAGCGTCTTCCGGGCAGTAGATGAAGCCCCCCCGGTCCTCCTCCGGAGCGGATTTTACCCAGGCGCTCTGGTTGGTGGCGGAGAGATTCTGGCACATCGAGATAAACTGCAGGGCCTTGTCCCAGGCCAGCTCTGCCTGCCGGGCTTGCTGGGGGTCGCTGGAGAAGGGCTCGCGGTCCAGATGATCCGTGGCCTTGAGCGCCTCCAGGGACCAGGCGGTATTGCTCAAATCCGCACGCTGGCTGCGGCCGTAGCCAATGCCGCCGGAGGCACCGGCGCGACTCTGCGAATCCAGCAGATAGGCGCGGGCTTTCCGGCTGATCTCGAGATCCTGCGGGCGGTTGTATTTGGCCAGGGCCAGAAGGCAAATCGCGGTGTTGTAGACTGAATAGCTGCCAGGAGACGGCTGAGACGGGCCGGCAGCAGCAGAGCCAGCCGGGCGCCCGCCGGGACCGCCGCGCTGGCTACCAGGACCGCCGCGCTGACCGCCAGGGCCGCCACGCCGGCCGCCGGTGCCGTAAATGCCGCCGTCGCTTTTGGCCTGGGTGATGATATAATCCAGGGCCCGGTTCATTTTCGCTTTCACTTCAGGGCCGGCGAATTCGGGGCTGTCATAGATGCCCAGGCAGACCAAGGCGGTCAGGGCTGGCTGGCCGCTCTGGCTCAGCCAGGCGCCGTTGTCGTCTTGCCGGGACAGCAGCCAGGCCGCGCCGCGGCTCTGCAGGAGCGCGATTTTGCCCGCAAGGTCTTCCTGGGCTGACAGAGCCGTCAACCCCAGCAGCAGGCACGAGGCAGAACAGAGTAATTTTTTCAGCATGCTTTCCCCCTGGTGGTTAGTGTCGGGCGGCGCGGTAGCCCGGATGGTTCTCCGGAGCAGATTCCATCTGACCTAAACAGCAATATCTGTGCCAGGGCTTCGGGCCGGGCCGCTGCGGTCAACCTCCCCGGGGCTGCCCTGCGTCAGTGCAGCCCCGGCTGCGGGATGGTGCAATCACAGCCCGGTCGGGCAGTCCAGGAATTCGCAGGCGACCGGGAAAGCCGCGGCAATTTTTTTCTGCAGTGCCTGCACGCCGGTGGTCTCGGTGGCGTAATGTCCGGCGGCGATAACCGTGAGTCCCAGTTCCCAGGCATAATGCACATGCTGGTGGCCGATTTCGCCGGTAAGCAGGCAATCCAGGCGCTGCTGGCGGCAGTATTCGATGGCCTCGCCGCCGCCGCCGGAGACAATGCCCAGACGCCGGACCGGCGGGTTGCCCGGTGCAGGCAGGGTCAGGCAGCGGCCCCCGAGCGCCTTTTCCAGCCTGGCGCAGAGTTCTGCCGGCGCTTGCGCGGCCGGGAGCTGGCCGCAGAAGCCGATGGTGTCGCCGTCGTAGGGGAAGAACGGCTCGCGCTGTTCCAGTCCCAGCAAGTTTGACAGCACCGCGTTGTTGCCGAATTCCGGATGTGCATCCAGGGGCAAGTGATAGGCCAGCAGTGAGATGCCGTGACCGAGCAGGGTTTTGAGGCGCTCGGCGTGATATGAGCTGACCATCTTGATGCCGCCGCCCCAGCTCATGCCGTGATGAACCAGCAGGAGGTCAAATTTACCGGCCGCGGCCTGAGTGAATACCCGCTGGCAGGCATCGACTGCAAAAGCGACCCGGTTGACATCGTTTTTGCCCTCGACCTGAAGACCGTTGTTGGAATGGTCCTGGAAGCGGCAGCCGGAAAACAACCCGGCGACGTAATCACAAATTTCCTGGCGTGAGGGCATGCAACGCATCCTTTTTTCGACCGCAAAGGCTATTCGCTGTCCTGGACGGCATGGCGCGCCGGACGCCCGGAGGTGATGCCGCGTTTGGTCGTCTCCACAAAAGCGATGAATTCTTCCACTTCGGGCAACAGCGGGACCTCAGAACGGATTTTGGCAACCGCGTTAATCCGGTTCAGGCCTTCAAAGAAATAGATCTTCATGGCACTTTTGATCGCTTCGCTGGCTTCGTCGCTCCAGTTGGCCCGGCGCAATCCCACGATGTTCAGGCCCTGGATGCACTTCTCCTGCAGCATGCAGAAGGGCGGCACGTCCTGAATCACTGTATTGCCGCCACCGATCATGGCCAGGCGGCCGATACGGGCAAACTGATGGACCATGCAGCCGGCACTGATAAACGCATTGCGCTCGACTTGCACCCGCCCGGCCAAAAGAGTGGCATTGGCGATCACTACGTTGTCGCCAATCAGGCAGTTGTGGCCGAGATGCGAGAAGGCCATCAGCAGGACGTTGTTGCCGACTTTGGTGCAGCTGCCTTCTTCAGTGCCGCGATGGATGGTCACATATTCGCGAATGGTGCAGTTCTCGCCAATCTCAGTGTAACTCTTTTCACCATTGTAGTGCAGGTCCTGCGGGGCATCACCGATAATTGCCCCAGTATGGATGACCGTACCGCGACCAATGCGGGTGTGCCCGGTCAGGTAGGCGTGCGAACCGACCACGCAACCGTCCTCCAGGGTCACATCGCCCTCGATAACTGCAAACGGGCCGATTTTGACATCCTGCCCCAGAGTCGCCTTCTCATCAATTGCTGCCCAGCGGTCGATATTGCTTGCCATTGGTGTTTAATGCTTTCTTGTTTGAGGATTATTCTGCCAGCACGACCCGCATCCGGGCCTTTTTGCCGGCCCGCAGGGACAGCGCCCCGGCGGCAAAATGCTCCGGGGTGACCATGAGTTTATCATCAGAGAGCCGTTCGTCAGCAAGATAACAACCCCCGCCTTTAAGCAACCGCCGGGCTTCGCTGTTGGAGGCGCAGAGGCCGGCCCGCACAAACAGCTGCAGGATGCCCATTCCCCCGGCCAGGTCTGCCGGCGTGAGAGTCAGGGTCGGAATCGTGACCGTAAGGCAGTCAGTCGCGAGGTCGTGGATGGCGCTGCTGGTCACCACGCTGTTCTCCGGGTCGGCAAAGCCGAATTCGCCGCCGGCGGCCAGGTATGCCCGGGCGGCTTCTTCCTGGCCGTGGGCCAGGCTGGTGGCCTCGTAAGCCAGAATCTCCTTGGCCCGGTTGATCAGCGGCGAGGGCAAGGCCCCCAGAGTTTTCACTTCCGTGATGGGCAGGCAGGTGAAGAAGCCCAGCAGTTTTTCCACTTCGCTGTCGTCGACATTGCGCCAGAACTGGTAATAATGATACGGGCTGGTGCGTTGCGGGTCGAGCCAGACTGCGCCGCCGGCCGTCTTGCCGAATTTCGTGCCGTCGCTCTTCAGCAGCAGCGGGAAAGTGGCACCGTGCACCTCGGCGCCGTGCAGGCGCCGGGTCAGATCGACGCCGGCCACGATATTTCCCCATTGGTCCTGTCCGCCAAATTCAAATTGGCAGTGGTAGTCGCGGTAGAGGATACTGAAATCATAGGCCTGCATCAGGGGGTAGCTGAATTCCAGAAAAGACAGTCCGGTCTCCAGACGCATCCGTACCGATTCGGCTGCCAGCATTTTGTTTACACTGAACAGCTTGCCGATATCGCGCAGGAAATCTATATACTTGAGGCTGCGCAGCCAGTCAGCATTGTTGACCATCACCGCCTGGCCAGAGGAAAAATCCAGGAAGCGCGCGAGCTGCCTCTGCAGGCATTCAACATTGGCATCGATCTCGCTAACGGTGATAATGGGCCGGGCTTCAGTCTTGCCTGAGGGGTCACCAATCATGGCAGTGCCGCCGCCGACCAGGGCGATGGGGCGGTGCTGGCAGCTCTGCAGCCAGCGCATCGCCATAATCGGCAGCAGATGACCGATGTGCAAACTGCTGCCGGTAGGATCAAACCCGACATAGAAGGTCGCCGGACCTTCGCCCAGGCGCTTGCGCATCAACTCAGCATCTGTCGTCTGGTAGATGAATCCGCGTTCCGACAGGATATCCCAAGCATTCATTAGCCGTTCCTTACCAAATCCCGGCCGCTGTCTGGGCCGGGTTGGGCAACCCGGCCGGGCGCCGGCTGCAGGTTGTCCGGTATAACAAAAATGGCGCGTCTTGGCTGCCTCAGCCAGTCACGCGCCATAAGAAGGAAACCCCCGTAAGGCCAAAAGCAAAACACCGTCAGATGGCGAAAATCTGCAAACTGACGGTGAGAAGCTCCGGTCGCCGCAATAATTACCCGGCCACGATATCGGTGATGACGATGCGGGTCAATTCCTGACGGTGACCTTTTTTCACCCGGCTGCGTTTGCGGCGCTTCATTTTGAAGACGATCAACTTTGGTCCGCGCAGGTGCTCGACGATTTCCGCTTTGACGCAGGCCCCGGCGATGGTCGGATTGCCGACCGTAGCCTGGCCGTCAGCCGAGAGGAACAGCACTTCTGCAAACTCGATGCTCGAGCCTTCATCACCAGCCACCCGGTCGATCTCAAACTTGGAGCCTTTTTCGACCTTGTACTGTTTGCCACATGTTTTAATAATCGCGTACATTCTGCAATTTCTCCAACTTGTTGTCTCCGTTTGCCCTTACCATACAATGCCGACGGCAGAGGAGGCAACCCGGTCTGGTTTTTAAGCAATTTCACATAATCTAGCACATAATTTCATTCCTGCAATTCGAAAGACGGCAAATACTTTATTTTCCCGCCTCGCCAGCCTTGCG
>JAAYYJ010000160.1 GCA_012515455.1 Oligosphaeraceae bacterium | reverse complement strand
ATCCCCCCGCCTCCACACGCTCCCCCGCCTCCCCCATCTCCCCCCTCCTCCCGCGGCGCGGGAGGAGGGGGGAGATGGGGGAGGCCCATAATAACAACCGCCATCCATGTGGATGATAATCAAAATCGGCGCCATTTTTGATAAGCGCGGGGCTCCACATTGAAGCACCCGAAGAAGCGGATTTTTCTCTATGAAATCCTGATTCAGACCCAAAATAATCAACGGTGCAGGTGGTGCCACTGCATGCCAAATTTGGCGCCAAATTGAGTTGTCATTGACAGGCAACTACTATCTCTCCTTACGGCCAAACCAAGCCATTTCGAGGCCAACCGAAAACGGCTCCTTTGCGACGACAATCAATCACCAATCTTCGCGCCTTAACCATAATTGTGCTTCCCTCGGGGGGGCTATGCCATTCCTGGTAAGTGCCTCAATGCAGTTCCCGCTGCGCCAGGGTTGCAGACTCAGGATGGAAGTGCTGATCAGCAGCCCAGCCATGGCCTTGGCCGGGGCACTTACGGTGGAAAATCGGCTTGGCCATGGATTGCTTTCCCGGTCTTGCTGGTGTATCTTATAGCTGATTCTGCGCTCCCGCGCCACAGGCGGGACCTTTCCGGCAGGAAGACGGGCCAGTCGGTTGCTCCCGCCGCTTGCCGCTGGTGACGGCACGTTAACCCTGCCTGTCTGCACCTAGAGAAAATTTTCACCGTCGCCCCTGCCATCTTGTCACCACCAAAGGAGAACCAGCATGATGACCGAATCCAGGCACCGTTTTTCCCCCATGGCACTGTCCCTGTGGGTATTATGCGGCATGACGATTTTTGCCGCCGAACCAGCCTTACTGACGGCGAAGGTCACTGCCATCCAGCAATCGAAAGACTCGATCGTGGGTCTGCGGGCGGATTTTGCGCGGTTATTGCAGACCGCCGGCATCAGCCAGGCTTTTCGGCCTGAATCAGTAGCTATACTGGATGCGGACGGTCAATCCCTGCCGGTGCGGGTTTCCCCCGAGCTGGACATTTATCGCGTTTCCTGGGCAGTGCCGGGCGCAACCAGGAAAGAAGATTACGGCCGGGTGGCAGAGTATACCCTGCTGTTCGGCACAGCCCCGGGCAAAACCCCGGCGCCGCAGCTCCAGGATGAGGAGAATCTTCTCTTCAATGGCAACTTCCGGCAGTTGAACCGCGAGGGTCAACCATTGGGCCTTGCGGCCGCACAATTCCAGAAGGACTTGCAGGTGGTCGAAGGCCTGGACGGCAATAAAGCCGTGGCCTTGCTGTCAAATGCAGAAAAAAAATGCTCCTACCGCTCCCAGTGGGTATACTGCCCGGCCGGCAGCCGGGTGGAGTATCGCATCAAATACAAGATTTCCGGTGCGGTGGCCCATCATTACCAAACAGTGATCTATTCCTATGTCAACTACCGCGATAAGGACGGGAAATTCCTGAGCCGCCAGGGTGCGCTGTCGAACAGGAGCAGTGACAGCGATGGCTGGCAGGAGTATTTACTCACCCTGCCCCTGCCCGCCGGTGCTGCCAGCACCAATTTCGAGCTCAACAGCGGCAGCTCAGTTCCGGGTTCGGTGATTATTGGTGAGGTCAAGATCAACTCCACCGCCATTCCGGAAATCACCACTGCGGCGACCGCCGGGGGTGAAATAATGAGCCTCATTGCCCGCGGCAGCAATATCTACCGTTACGACTTGGGAACTGCGACCTCACCGGTAATGGATGGCTTCACTGCCCTGCATCCGGAGGTCAAATACAGCGCTGAGCACAAATGCGGTTTTATCCGTGTGGCCCGCAATTTCACCCGGGACAAAGGCAGCCCGGACGACCTGGCCCGGGATTATGTGGCCGCTTTTCAGGCCACGCTGCGTCTGGATATCCCCAATGGCAAATACCAGCTCTGGGCACTCAGTGGTGATTCCCAGACCAGCAGCACGGTTGCGACCTTCTATTTCAATAAATCCTTGTCACTCAATGGCAATGTCGTCTACCAGGATGACACCAAGCCGGCTGAATTCTTCCGGCACCAGTACCTGCGCAACGCCCGGCATTTCTGGCTGCCGGGCATGGATTATTATGAGACCTTCGTCGCGCCCCGCTTCCAGGAACATAATTTTACGGTTGAAATCAGCAATGGCCGGCTGGTCATCGACTGGCGCAACCTGCCGCTCAACGCCTTCATCCTGTACCCCCAGGAACAGGCTGCTGAGGTGGCCCGGGAACTGGAACATCTACAGGGCCGCCGCCGCCGCGATGCGGTAATCACTATCCTGCCCGGCCCGGAAGAAGAGTCCATCCCACCCATTCCGGCGGAGACCGCCCAGGGGTTCATGCTGTTCCGCCGCAGCGCCAATGAAAAAATCTACCCCAGCAGCCGCCCGCAGGAAAACGAACGCCTGGAGCAATTAAGCAGCTTCACCCCGCCCGGCGAAATGGCGACGGTTAATTTCTCACTCTATCCCCTGCGGGACTTGGGTGAGATCAGCATCCAGGCCAGTGAACTCAGTGCCTCAGGCGCGACCATCCCGGCGGCAGCCGCTGAGGTCCGAGTCGTGCGCTACCTGCAATGCAAACGAGGCGTGGGGATGTTGCAAGTCGCGCCCTTCCTGCTTGACAAACGCGAGCGGGTCCCGGTCAGCAAAGACTGCAGCTGGAGCTGGGTGGTGCAGTTCAGCGTGCCGCAGGGTACGGCCCCGGGCACCTACCGCGGGCAGATCAAGGTCCTCGCGGCTGCCAGCCAGCAAACTCTGGCAGCGATTCCGGTGGAGATCAGCGTCCTGCCCTTCCAGCTCGCCCCCCTGCCCATCCTGCAAGGGTACTACTATTTTCCCAGCGAGCCCTGGTATTCCACTTTCTGGGGTGCCAACCTGGTCGGACCGCGCTACAACCGCGACCCGGAGGTGCTGAAGCTGATTGAAGAGAATGAGCGCCGCGAGATGCGCTTCATGAAATCGCTGGGCTTGAACAGCATCTCGTTCGGCGATGACATGCGCTCGGACCTGGAAATCGTGGAAGGAGAAATTAAGTTCTCCGAGCATAACCGCTTCCTGTGGTGGATGGACATCTACGCCAGCGAAGGGCTCAAGGAAATGCCCTTCTATGGCTTCCAATCCATCGGCTGCGGCAGCGGCATCGCCTGGCTGGATAAAAATAACCCCGCCCTGAAGGAGCAATTCTCACCGGCCTGGAGTAAAGCTTACCAGAGCCTGGTCCGGGAGGGGATGCGCATTCAGAAAGAGCGAAACTGGCCTGAGATTCTCTGGTATACCACTGATGAACGCAGCAACCACCGCGAGACCGGCGCCCAGGAAGGTCTGAAGCTGGCCCAGCTGGTGCGCGAGATTCCGGGTGCCACCAGCATCGCCTCCATGAACGGCCCCTGGGAACACATTATGGTCCCCGCGCTGGACATCTCGATGCCGAACATCGCGTTCCCGATCACCGAGGAGACCATCAAGCTGATTCACCAACACAACTCCAAGCTCTGGCTGTACAACTGTGGTTCCGAGCGTCTGACCCTGGGGCTGTATCCCTGGAGGGTTAAAGCTGGCGGACGTTATCAGTGGCATTACCGCAGCGGCAGCGGCGAACAATGGGATGACGGCGTGTTGGGCGGATGCACCAAATACGCGATTTCCTTCAATGGCCCGGACGGGGTGGTGCCGGCGCTGGCGGCTCAGACAGTTCGGGAGGCCATCTATGACCACCGTTATGTGGTGACTCTGGAGCAGGCGATTCAGGCTGCCGAGAAGAAACTGGCCGGCAGTCAACAGGGCAAGTTAGCCGATGCCGTGCGCAAAGGCAAGGACTACATTGCCTTTTTGCAGCAGCGGGTGCCGGTTGATGCTCGCGAAGTGATTGGCTTCCGCATCGACCCCCGCGCGGCGGACGCAGCCGTCGGCGGTGAGTTCCGCAATACCGACAACCTGGACCGTGTCCGCTGGGCGATGGCGCAGCTGATCCAAGAACTGCAAGGAGAATAATCACCATGCGAATCACCCATCTACCCTTGTTGCTGGCTCTGACTGCCACTCTGGCCGTATTGGCCCAGGACTTGCCCACAGCCCAGGCCGTCCGTCAGAATGGCCCGGTGCAGATTGACGGGCAGCTGCGCGAGGCCGCCTGGCAGAGTGCACCCCTACAGAAGGGGGTGCTGCCGTTGGGCAAACGCGAGCCCCCGCAGGACACTGAATTCCGGCTGCTCTTCGATGATGAGTCTCTGACCATCGGCATCACGTGCTGGGAAAAGGAAATGGACAAACTGGGGGCCCGGACCAGTATCCGTGACCACGGCGGGGTCTGTTCTGATGACTCAGTGGAGCTGTTCCTGGTCCCGGGCAACGGCTACTACTACCAGATTGCGGTCAATACTCTCGGGTATGTCTATGACGGGCGCAGCTTCACCGATCCCGAGCGGCAGAGAGCAAGTTCGCGCGGCCCGCTGCTCTGGGACAACGCCAGTGAAATTGCGGTCTGGCGCGGTCCGGACCGCTGGTCGGTGGAGATACGGGTGTTTTACGCCTCCCTGGACGGATATCTGGGCTTCAACACTCCCTGGCGCCTGAATGTCTGCCGCACGGAATCCCGTTTTGGCTATGCCTGCTGGGCGCCGGTGCAGAAAGGCTACCACGACCTGGCCTCTTTCGGATATCTGCAGGGCTTGGAGCTGCCTCGGGACCGTTTCACCCTGGACTCCACCAAGCTCGAGTTCCCGGAAATTCTGTTAGGCACCAATCAGGTGAAACTGCAACTCCCGGCGCAGCGCGACGGGCAGAAATTCCGGGTTCTGAGCTCGTTGCGGAACTGGGTGCCGGGACCGCTGCCGCAGCGCAATGCACATCCGGGGGAATTTGTGAGCCGTGCCGGTCAGCTGACGATCGAGTTTGAGTTCAACGTGCGTGACCACGAGCCGATGCAGGAACTGGTGTTGGAATGCCAGGATGTGCAAAGCGGCGAGAAGGTTCTTCTGGCCACGTATTTATTCCGGGTCCCGAAGCCCTTTGCAGTTACCCCACGCTGGACAGTGTTTTTTGCCAGCGAGAAGGAAGTGCTGCTGGACAACATCA
This sequence comes from Oligosphaeraceae bacterium, assembly GCA_012515455.1. Classification (GTDB taxonomy): domain Bacteria; phylum Verrucomicrobiota; class Lentisphaeria; order Oligosphaerales; family Oligosphaeraceae; genus JAAZIZ01. The sequence continues at coordinate 4,966 of JAAYYJ010000160.1, read as the reverse complement.
TCCGGGTGAGTCCTTTGTCGGCCCGGGGCACCCTGCGAGTCGAGGTCTTTGGCGCGAGCCAGACGGTACCGCAGCTGCAGCTCAGTCATGCCGTAGAGAAACCCGGGCCGATGCAGCTGGGACTGCCCTTGTCAGCTCTGGGCTGGGATGGCTGCTACCGGGCCGTGCTGACCCTGGATTGCGACGGCGGCAAGGCCCAATTCAACCAGGAAGTGTCATTCTTCAAAATTTCCGCGCCTCTGTATTAAGTCTTCTGCGGGCAGAATTCTGCCCGCAGAACCAGGTCCCAAGTTCAGGATTCCGGCCCAGGTTAGGCGCACCAGCGTCTGGCCCCGGAGCGGGAATCCTGAATTCATTTTTATAGTGAAACCTCTCCTATGCCACCCACAGAAAGCATACCATTAATTGTCTCCGCATTGCAATTGCATGTCCAGATTGCCAACAACGTCCTGGTCGACAATCAGGATTTTCTGCTGCACGAAGGAGAACGCGTCGGTCTGGTCGGGCGCAACGGCGCCGGCAAATCCACCCTGTTGCGCATTTTGGCCGGGCAGGAGCATTTTTTCACCGGCAGCATCAACTGCCGCAAGAATCTGCGCAGCGCCTTCCTGGCCCAGGAAGTCGACCTTCGCCCGGAACTGACGGTAGGTGAGAACATCTTATCCGGCGCAGCCGGGACGATGGCTCTCCTGCAGGAGTACGAGCACGGCGCAACCGGGAAGCACCTTGAGGAACTGGAGCGGGAGATTGCGGTCCGGGATGGATGGAACCTGGAAGCACGAATGCGAGAGCTGCAGAGCTCGCTGGCAGCCCCGGCGTTAGAGCGTCTGGCCGGGGAATTGTCCGGCGGGGAAAAACGCCGGGTGGCGCTCTGCCGTACCCTGATGGACCTGCCGGAGCTGCTGATCCTCGATGAGCCCACCAACCACCTTGACACCGACAGCATCGAATGGCTGGAGAATTATTTGCGCCGCTACCAGGGCACCTGCCTGTATGTCACCCACGACCGCTATTTTTTGGACCGCACCTGCACCCGCATCGTGGAGCTGTCCCAGGGCAGGCTTTACTCCTACCCTGGCAGTTACAGTGATTTCCTGCGGCAGAAGGCCGAGCATATCCTCGAGGCTGAGAGCCAGGAAGAGAAGCGTCTGGCCTTTATCCGGCGTGAGATTGACTGGGTCCGGCGTGGTCCCAAAGCCCGGGGAACCAAGTCCAAGAGCCGCCTGCAGCGTTATGAGGATGCCGTGAATGCCGGTCCTTTGCAACGTGACGGTGATGTCGAGCTGCTCATTCCACCGGCGGAGAAGCTGGGGAACATCGTTGTCACTCTGGATCACGTCACCCTGAGCCGGAACGAACGGGTGCTGTTCCGGGACTTGTGCCTGGAATTTCAGCCGGGGATGCGGCTGGGCATCATCGGTCGCAATGGCTTGGGCAAGACCAGTTTTTTGAAAATGATCCTGGGCGAGCTAACGCCGGACAGCGGCAGCCTCAAAATCGGCGACCGCACCCAGATCAATTACGCCGACCAGCATCGGGTCAGCCTGGATGACAGCAAGACGGTCTATGAAGACATCGGCGAAGGCAATGACTTCGTACTGTTTGCCGACCGCAAGATCAGCATCTGGACCTACCTGAAGCGGTTTTTATTCCAGGATGATGAGATCAACACCCTGGTCGGGCAGCTGTCCGGCGGGGAGAGGAATCGCCTGGTGCTGGCCAAAATTCTGAAGCGAGGCGGGAATTTCCTGATGCTCGACGAGCCCACCAACGACCTGGACCTGGCCACGCTGCGAGTCATGGAAGAGGCACTGACGAATTTTTCCGGTTGCGTGATTGTGGTCAGCCACGACCGTTATTTTCTGAACCGGGTCTGCACTGACATCCTGGCCTTTGAGGATGCCGGCAAGGTGGTTTACCAGCCCGGCAATTACAGCTATTACGAGCAGAAGCGAGCTGAGGCGGGCGCCTTAACTGCCCCCCCCGCCCCCAGTACAACACCGCCTCAGCCCGCCCCGCTATCCCCGGCCGGCAATATTGAGCGCCGGCGCAATAAATTGACCTGGGCTGAAAAGCGTGAGCTGGAGGGCATCGAAAGCGCAATCCTTGCAGCAGAACAGCGCGCGGCCGAGATTGAAGCCTTGTTCATGCAGCCGGATTTCCACAGCCAGCATGGACGCGAGCTGCCGGAACTGACTGACAGACTCGCGCAGGCCAAAGCGGAACTCGAGCGGCTGTATGCCCGCTGGTCGGAGCTGGAGGAGCGCAATACCGCGGTGTAACCCGCCTTCTTCCTGCTTTCTCCCCGGACAACTGCCGCCGGCCGCAGTCTGCCGCCCCCTCCCGGTCGGCTCTCAACGCTCAGATTTCCTGAATGGTCTTGACATCGCTGTCATCGACTTTGGAGCGGCTCTCAAAACGCGTATGCTGCGGGAAGAAGAGCAGGTTCTGCACACCGGTGGCGCCGTTGCGGTTCTTGGCCACGATCAGTTCGGCTTCCAGGCCTTCACTGGAGTTCTCGCCCTGCTGGTACTGCTTTTCCCGCTCGCGGTGCAGGAGGGTCACCACATCGGCATCCTGCTCAATAGCTCCGGACTCCCGCAGGTTGCTCAATTTCGGCTTCTCGTTTTGCTCCGCCTGGCGGTTCAGCTGGGCCAAAACCACGATGGGGATATTCAGTTCTTTGGCCAGGGCCTTCAAAGCGCCGGAAATCTTCGAGACTTCATTTTCCCGGCTGGCATTGCGGCCGGCGTCAGTATGGATAAGCTGCAGATAATCAATAAAGATCACCCCGATATTGGCAGTGCTTTTCATGCGTCTGGCCTTGGCCCGCAATTCCAGGATGTCAATCGCACCGGTATCATCGATCAGAATATGCGACTCAAGCAGACGCATGCAGGCTTCCTGCAAAGCAGACCAGGTGCTCTTGGGCGGAGTGATAACATTGATCAGCCGGGCCAGGCAGACCTTCGCTTCACTGCACAGCAGCCGCAGCACCAGCTGCTGAGCCGGCATTTCCAGACTGAAGATGCCGACCGGCACTTTCGCCGGCCCCAGCGCTATATTGGCGGCGATATTCAAGGCCAACGCAGTCTTGCCGATTGACGGTCTGGCTGCCAGGACAAACAATTCACCTGGCCGCAGTCCGGTAATCAGCCGGTCCAGCTGGTCGAAGCCGGTTTTCAAGCCCATCACGGTATTGTCGCCCTGCATCAGCTTCTGGATATATGACACGGCTTCCTTGACCAGCGGTTGAATCGGCAGCAGGTCTTTGCTCTCGTTCATCTGAGCGACTTCGAAGATTTTTTGCTCGACATAGTCCAACACGGTTTTGATGTCGTCATCTGAGTCATAGCACCGCAGGATAGCCTCGGAACAGCTGCTAATCACCCGGCGCAGAATGGCGTTCTGCTTGACGATGTCGATATAGTGTTCGATATTCGCTGCGGTCGGAACGCAGTCCGCCAGCATTGCCAGGTAGCTGGGGCCGCCGACTTCGTCCAGGCGGCCGTTCTTCTGCAGGTGGTCCGTCAGAACCAGCACATCCAGGCCAGCATCGCCTTTGCCGGGATAAAGCTCCAGCATGGCGGCAAAAATCATTTGGTGCGCGGCGCGGAAAAACGCCCCCTCGAAGCGCAGGTTGGCGAGTGCGGCAGCTGCGGCAGTCGGGTCAATCAGCATCGCGCCCAGAACGGCTTTCTCCGCTTCCTCGTTATGCGGTTTGGGGCGGTCCAGATTCAGCAATGGTACAGCATTCCCGGCATTACGCTTATTAGTATAGGTATTTTCCTGGTCCATAGATAAGTTCCAATTTCGCTACTTTTAGTGAATAACCGACTGGCTGAGCGGCATTGCCCTCCCATCCCCCGGGGCTGATTTCTGCTACCGCCGGAGCTGGCCGGTCTGAACCCGCCAGACTCCCCCCTCACTCCGGAAATAAGCTCTGGCACTGCTGCTAATTTAAGCCAAAAAAAGAGCCGTGCAAGCTTGCACGGCTCTTTTAGGGAAATATCCGGACTAGCCTCAGGCCTGTTTTTTCACCACTCTGACTTTCAGGGTGGCAATCACCTCGGCATGCAGTTTAACCGCGACCTCGGTTTCACCCAGAGTGCGGATGACTTCATCCAGCTGGACGCTATTCTTGTCGATCTCAATGCCTTTTGTCTGCAGGGCGTCGACCAGCATCTGAGCGTTGACCGAGCCGAACAGTTGATCATTCTCACCGACTGCGACTGCAATCTCGACCGACTCGGACTGGATTTTCGCCGCCATGCTCTGCGCGACTGCCAGGCGTTCCTCATGCTCCTTCTGCAGCTGCAGCTTCTTTGCCTCAACCTGCTTCAGGACGCCGGCAGTGCCCGCCAGAGCGAGCTTGCGGGGCAACAGGAAATTCCGGGCATAGCCGTTGGACACACGGACCTTGTCGCCGATTTTGCCCAAGTCTGCGACATCTTCCAGGAGAACCAATTCAATAGCCATATCTCAACTCCTTCTGGGTAATGTTCACAGGACCAAGGCCAGGATACGGGCACGCTTTACCGCGGCGGCAAGCATCTTCTGATGCTTGAAGCAGTTGCCGGTAATGCGACGAGGAAGGATGCGCCCCCCCTCAGTCTGGAAACGCTTCAGCAAATCAACATCCTTGAAATCGATATTGTAAACCTTGTTCTCGCACAAACGGCAAATCTTCTCCCGCACGACCTTACGGCGGCGGCGTCTCGGTTTGGTACTCTTCATTTCTTTATCTCCTGAAAATCACGATATTAGTGAACAATTATGCTGTGTCCTCAAAACGGGATATCGTCCAGCGGCACTGCTGAATCACCCGCGGCGGAGTCACCTTGGCTATCGGCCGGGGCTGGCGGTGCAGTGGGCGGCAAGGGGCGGAAAGCAGGCATGGCCGGCGGTGCTTTAGGAACCGCAGGAGGTACACCGTATCCGCCAGGGACACCCACTGCGGGCTGCT
>JAAYYJ010000159.1 GCA_012515455.1 Oligosphaeraceae bacterium | reverse complement strand
CTCGGGATTCCAGCTGAATTCATCCCAGCGGTACTGTCCCGGCTCAGCCGCCAGCCCCGCGACCAGGAAGCGTTCTTCCCGGCGGTCCCGCACCCCCAGGCAATGGCAGGGCGAGGCCAGAGCCTGCCCGCCCGCCCAGGACTCCAGGCAGTTGCCATGGGAAATTTCCAAATGCTCGACCGGATGATAATAGAGCCGCTCCTGGAAATTCGGTGCGGGGTTGTATATTTCATCAAATTCTCCTGCGAATCCATACTCGAAGCCCTGGTAGTGGCCCCGGAAAAAGCGCACTTCCTGGAGCAGCCCGCGGCCTTGCAGGACATGCTGGAACTCCAGACTGCCTGCCCGGCAGACCAGCAGGAGCTGCTTCTTCTCCCACAAGCTGGAGCTGAATTCCCGGCTGAAGACCACTTCCCGGTCATTCTGGGCGAGGATTCGCCAGTCCCCGATCCGGCAGCAATCCTCCCGCCCGCCGACGGTGGGACAATCACCGCCGGCAAAAAAATGATAACATTGCGTACTGTGCTGCAAGCGCAGCCGTGCGGCTCCCACTCCTGGCGCCAAGTTCAGAACATACTTTGCACTGCTGATACTGTACGCACCAGAAGAAATTTCCTGCACCTTCATTGCCCATCCCTTTCTGAAGATTATCCCAACCACACCGGCCAGGCCAAGCCGCAGCGCAGCAGCGGGAACGTGCTGCTGACTGCTGCCGGCAAAAATCACTGCCCCATAAATGTAATGCCCGGGCACCATTTTACACCCCGGAGACGAGATTTTTGCCGGCCCGGCAGGCGCAGGAGCCGATCCGGCCCCCGCACCAGGATGATTTGCCTTTCTGCGCTTGAGACACTACAGTAAGCCCGGAACCGACGCAGCAGCAATGATCACCAAACCGTAACCCAGGCCGACATTTTTGCCCCGCTTGCGGGATACCCCAGGAGTACAGAATGATTTTGCAAAATCAGGATTTTCAAGAGCGCATCACCAGAGTGCAGCAGATCATCGCGGGTACTGATTTGGATGCGGTGCTGGTCTTCTCCACCGAAAGTGAACCGGCCGGCGTGCGCTATTTTGCCGATTACTGGCCCAGCTTCGAGACCTGCGCGGTGATCATCCCCAAACAAGGGCCAGCCGCACTGCTCATCGGCCCGGAGAGCCTCACTTACGCCCAAAGCCGCTCCCGCCTGCCCGACATCATCCAGGTCATGGACTTCCGGGAATCATCCCAGCCGGATTACCCCGGCTCACCCCACCCCGACTGGCCGGAAATACTGGGACGATTCAAAATCCGCAAGCTCGGCCTCGCGGGATGGTATATGTTCCCATATCCAATCATGGTCAAAATCCAGAAAGCATTGGGAGGACCAGAACAGGTCGTCGAGGCCGATGATATCATCAACCGGGTCCGGATCCAGAAAATGCCCTGCGAGCTGCAATGCCTGCGCCAGGCTGCCAAAATATCCGAAATCGGCTTCCGGGCCGTACTGGAAAAGATCAAACCGGGCATGAGCGAAGTCGAGCTCTGCGGCATCGCCACCGCGGCCATGCTGGCCAATGGCGCCGAAGCCACCGGATATCCCATCTGGTGCTGCAGCGGCCCAAATTCCAATCAGGCCATCAGCCGCCCCTCACTGCGCAAAGTCCAGAAGAGTGAGATCATCCACTTCAGCATCGGGGCCAAATGCGAAGGATACAGCGCCAGCATCGGACGGCCGGTGGTCCTCGGACCTTGTCCCGAGAACATCCGCCGCCTGATGCAGGTCGGCCTGGAGGCCAGCGACCTGACCTTCGAACTGATGCAGGCCGGAGAGCACTCCGGCACCGTAGCCAGCAAAATCCATGCTTTTGTCAAACAGCAGGGCTATGGCCATGCGCTGCTCTACGGCCCGGCCCACGGCTGCGGACAGATGGAATGCGAATACCCGTTCCTGGAGACCTCCTCGACCTACACCCTGGAGGAAAACATGGTCTTTATGGCCGATATGTTCCTGTATGAAAACGGTATGGGACTGCGCTGGGAAGACGGCTTGATTGTCCGCCGGGGGCGGGCGGAAAAACTGTCCTCGTTTGCCCGCGAACTGTTGATTCTTAACTAAGGAGACCTGGAACATGGCCGAAAAAATAAAGTATGGCATCATCGGTACCGGTGCCATTGCCAATCTGCATGCCACAGCCCTGACCCAGATCGCGAATGCCGAGCTGGTTATGGTCTATGATACAGTGCTGGAACGGGCCCGGGATTTCGCCGCCAAGCACAACTGCCGCTACGCCGAAAGCATGGAGGAACTGCTGGCCTCAGAAGTGCAGGCGGTGACCATCGCCACTCCCAGCGGACTGCATGCCCAATGCGCAATCCCGGCCGCCTGCGCCGGGAAACATATCCTCTGCGAAAAACCTCTGGAAATCACGGTCAGCAAAACCAATGACCTGATCCGGGCCTGCGAAAGCCACAATGTCCGGCTCTCTGCAGTATTCCAATCACGCTTCAGCACCGCAGTGCAGAAAATCAAACAGGCGGTCGACCAGGGACGCTTCGGCCGGCACGTCCTGGCCAGCGCCAGCGTGCGCTGGTTCCGGACCCCGGAATACTACGCCAATGCCGGCTGGCGCGGAACCTGGCGCCTGGATGGCGGCGGCGCACTGATGAACCAGGGCATCCATACCGTCGACCTGCTACTCTATTTCAACGGCGATCCGCGCGAGGTGACCGGCCGCTTTACCCGAATTCTGCACCAGGGCATCGAAGTCGAAGACACCGTGGTGGCGATGGTGCAGTTCAAGAACGGGTCTCTGGGCACCATCGAGGCCAGCACGGCCTGCGCCCCAGGTTTCCCCCGCCGTGTCGAACTGTCCGGCACCCAGGGCAGCGTGGTCTTGGAAGGAGACCGGATCAACCGTTGGGATTTCGTGCAGGAGAAGCCCGAAGACGAGGAAATCCGCCGCCTCTGCAGCCAAAGCGAAGGCATCCAGGGCGGCGCCACCAACCCCATGGCCATCAGCTGCGAGGGACACCGGCGCCAGCTGCAGGAACTCACCGATGCCATCCAGGGGGGCAGCCACCTGACCGCTCCCGGTTCGGAAGGGAAACGCGCGGTCGAGCTGATCTGCGCCGTCTATGAGTCAGCCCGCACCGGGACATCAATAAATTTTCTGTAAGTGCCCAGGGGGCCGCGCGACGCCACCGCCCCCGGCGGCCTGCGGCTACCCGGGTGGTCCGGGTGCCCCGCCGGAGTTTTTTTCTCTGCACGCCTGCGGCAGAATAACTGCGCCGCATCAATTCAGGATTACGTCCATTGCAAATGGCTGATATGTCCGGCGCTGATGATTGATGCTAATCACGATCATCCGCACCGTCTGCCCGCTGTGGCTGTCCGCCAACAGCTTCCCCAGTGCTTCCAGGGTGCCGGCCTTCTGACCGGCAAACTCCACAATGATATCTCCGCGCTTCAGGATATCGCGCCAGAGGTTCTGCTGCATCGAAAACATGTCTTGTGGGATGATCTCACTGATCGCCAGCCCTTCCAGGTCATCCGGCAGGCCCATGGCCTGACGCAATGCCGGCGTCATCCGCTGCAGACTCAAGCCCAGGCGGGTGCGTACCAACAGCGGCAGCGGCAGCGCGGCGGCTGACACGCTGATTTTCTGGCCGCTGGCCAGGATGAATTCAACCTTGTCGCCAACGGTCACGCTCCAAATCGCACGCCCTAAATCCATCAGTCGGGAGACCCGCTGGCCATTGACCGAGATAACCTCGTCGCCAGTCTTCAAGCCCGCCTCAACCAGCGGACTGCCTTCCAGCAGCTCCGGCAGGCAAATGCCTGTATTCGGACCCAGGCTCATGGCCGCTCCGGGCTGGAAGCCGAGATACGCGTTGGAAAAATGCGCCGGTCGCAGCCAGTAGCTGAGAAAGAGCTCGATCCTGGACAGCGGTATGGCAAAGCCGATGCCCTGCGCGTCCTGCCGGATAGCCAAATTTATGCCGATTAAATCGCCGTCCAGATTGACCAGCGGCCCGCCGCTGTTGCCCGGATTGATAGCCGCATCCGTCTGGATGATGTCGGAAAATGAGATATCTCCCTCGCTGAAATTACGGTTGAAGGCACTGAGCACCCCCAGCGAGACGCTATGCTCCAGCCCGAAGGGATTGCCGATGCTAATCACGGTCTCCCCTAGCAGCAAATCCCCGGACTTGGCAAAACTCGCTGCAGCGAGAGCCTTCTCGCCCTGGAAGTCACCGCTCAGGCGCAGCAGGCAGAGGTCGTTCGGCTGGTCATATCCGACCAGCACCGCAGGATATGATTTGCCGTTGAACAAGCGCACTTCGACATTGCCGGCCCGCTGCACCACGTGGAAGTTAGTGAGCACCAGACCGCGCCCGTCCACCAGTACCCCGCTGCCCAGAGGGAAAAATTTCTTGACCACCTCCTGGCTGCGATGATGGGGGGCAAAGAACTGATTGAAAAACAGGTCGAAGGAATCGTTAACCCGCAGGCGCTGCTCAGTGCCGATATTTACCACCCAGGGCAATGCGCGGTTCACCGCCTTCACCGCAGGAGTAACCCGGGACGACGAAATATTGCTCAGGGACTGCGCCGACAACCAGCCCGGCACAGCCCAGATCAGCAGTAACAAGCATTCCAAAATGTTGCGCGCGAAGATTGTTTTTTGCGTTTGGCTAATCATCTTATGCAGTAATTTGGAGGTTCATATTTCCAGAACAGGGCCGCCATCAGGCTGAAAATCCGCAGCGGCACCGGCTGCCATCCTTGCCACCCCAACCGGAGTGATGCTCCCACCAGAAGGAGGACTTAATGCTGGAGACCGAAAATACCCCGGAAACACTGTCCGGGAATGCATACCAATGTATTAGCACAAGCGGACATTGTCAATTCAGTGAACGCTTTTTGCAAATTATTTGGAATGAAAAAATGCTGCAGCCGGAATTGCACTGCACCGACGGGACCCGCCTGCGCATCCTCTCCGGCGGCAGCTGGAATGTCTCCGCCGGGCCGGATTTCCAGCACGCCGCGCTGCTGTTCAACGATGTCCTGGTCCGCGGTGACATTGAGGTGCACCGGCAAAGCGCCGACTGGTACCGCCACGGCCATCAGGATGACCCTCTGTACCGTGGGGTTATCCTGCACCTGGTCTGGGAAGACCACCTGCTCCCTGGACAAGCTGCGCTGCCCTGCAAGACCCTGGTCCTGGCGGATGCCATCATGCCGCACTGGCAGCGCTTCCTCTCCGATATCGATGAGCTGTTCTATCCCTATGCGCGACAATTCAATACCGGAGGCTGCGCTTTACGCTGGGCCATGAGCGACAATGCCAAAGTGCAGGAATTTCTGCAGCAGGCCGCTCAAGCCCGCTTCGCCAGCAAAACCCTGTATCTGCAACTGCGCGGTGCACAGAGCGGACAGGACCAGGCCCTGTATGAGGAATTCTTCGCCGGCCTGGGCTATGCAGAGAACCGCGAGCCCTTCCGAAAACTGGCCGCAGGAGCTGCTCTGAAGATGCTGCGCACCTTCCCGCAGCACCGGCAACGCGAGGCCATCCTGCTGGGCCTGGCCGGATTCCTCCCCGACCCCACCAGGACCAACATCCTGCCCCATTTCCAGGATATCCTGCGCGAGTACTGGCGTCTGTGGTGGGAAAGCGGCCTGCAGCCCCTGGCACTGCCCTGGAAACACCTGTCCGGCAGACCATACAACAGCTGCCAGCGCCGGCTGATCGCAGGTCTGCTCTGGCTGGAACAAACCGCTTGCCAACCGGCGGCCTGGCTGAATAATATCAGCACCCGCGCCAGTACGGCCCGGGAACTGCGGCAAGCCCTCTGCGACTGGCCAGCCGGACCGCCGGTGTGGCAGCACAGCCGCGATTTCTGCCACAGCTTGAAAATACCAGCCGCATTGCTGGGACAGAACCGCGCCCGGGACCTGACTGTGAATGTCCTGCTGCCGGCCATCGCTGCCTGGGGCCGAGACCCGCAGAACTCCTGCCAGGACCGCTCCCGGCTGGCCCTGCAAGCCTGGCTCACCCTGCCCAAGGTCCAGGACAATCACCTGTTGAAAGAGGCCTGCCATCGCTTCCTGATGCCGCCCAGCCGGGCCAAAGAAGTCCTGACCACTGCCGCACATCAGCAAGGAATGATGGATATCTATCAGAATTTCTGCCTGGCCCTGCATAACGACTGCGACAACTGCCCCTGCACTGTCACCGCTGGACGGGAACCGCCCCCGGACCTGCCCGGATAAGCAGCCGGACAACACGCCGGGAGCGGCCGCCGGGAGCTGCGGCCGGGGTAAAATATAGCGCCCGCAACAGTGCCGGTTTGCTTTTCCACAGTAAAACATTACATTTGTACTTTTACTCTGGCACAGGCTCCAGCCTGTATCATGAATAAGCGAAGGACCCTCTATGAACGAACAGACCTTGGCCAAGGCCTACATCCCGGCCGAAGTGGAAAAGAAATGGTATGCCGCCTGGGAACAGCGCGGCTATTTCCATGCTGACTGCAGCAGCGGCAAAACACCGTATACCATCGTCATCCCACCCCCCAATGTGACCGGCATGCTGACCCTCGGGCATGTCCTGAACAACACCCTACAGGACATCCTGATCCGCTTCGAAAAAATGCGCGGTCGGGAGGTCTGCTGGGTGCCCGGCACCGACCATGCCGGCATCGCCACCCAGGCCAAGGTCGAGGCGCAGCTGAAAAAAGAACAGAACCTCAGCCGGCATGACCTAGGACGGGATAAATTTCTGGAACAGGTCTGGAGCTGGAAGGAGAAATACGGCGGCACCATCATCCGGCAGCTGCGCACCATCGGCACTGCCTGCGACTGGCAGCGCGAACGTTTCACTCTCGACCCGGGACTGTCCGCCGCCGTACAGGAGGTGTTCATCAGCCTCTACCATAAGGGACTGATCTACAAGGGACACCGCATTATCAACTGGTGCCCGAAATCCTGCACCGCGCTCTCCGACGAAGAGGTCTTCTACAAGGAGGAAAAAGGACACCTCTGGTATTTCCGCTACCCCTACAGCGACGGCTCGGGGTATGTGGTCGTGGCCACCACCCGACCCGAGACGATGATGGGCGATACCGCAGTCGCGGTTAACCCCAATGACCCGCGTTATCGCGACAAAATCGGCCAGACCCTGACCCTGCCCCTGGTCGGACGCATTATCCCTCTGCTGGCCGATGATTATGTCGACCAGAACTTCGGTACCGGCGCCGTGAAAATCACCCCCGCCCACGACCCCAACGACTACGAAGTGGGATTGCGGCACAACCTCGAGATGCCCAACCTGATGCATGACGACGCCAGCATGAATGACGCCGCCGGTGCCGATTTCGCGGGCTTGGACCGCTACCAGGCCCGCAAGCTGGTGGTGGAAAAAATGACCGCTTTGGGACTGCTCGAAAAAATTGAGGACCACATCCACCAGGTCGGCTATTCTGAACGCGGCAATGTCGCCATCGAGCCGCGCCTCTCCAAGCAGTGGTTCGTTAAAATGCAGCCGTTGGCCGAACCCGCCCTGACCGCGGTCAATGACGGACGCATCAGCTTCCATCCCGAACGCTGGGTCAAGACCTACCGCCACTGGATGGAGAACATCAAAGACTGGTGCATCAGCCGCCAGCTCTGGTGGGGACACCGCATCCCCGCGTACTACTGCGACAAATGCGGGAAAATCCATGTCGCGGCCGAAATGCCGCCGCAATGCTGCCAGTGCGGCCATCCGGCTCTGACCCAGGATAAGGACGTGCTGGACACCTGGTTCAGCTCCTGGCTGTGGCCTTTCTCTGTCTTCGGCTGGCCGGAAAAAAATCCCGACCTCGAGCATTTCTACCCCACTCAGAGCCTAGTCACCGGACCGGACATCATCTTCTTCTGGGTCGCCAGGATGATTATGGCCGGGCTGGAATTCATGGGCGAGGTGCCTTTCAAAGACGTCTATTTCACCTCCATCATCCGCGACGACCAGGGCCGGAAGATGTCCAAGAGCCTGAATAACTCCCCGGACCCCATCGATGTGGTCAATACTTACGGCGCTGATGCCCTGCGCTTCACTATCGCCTACATCGCACCCGTGGGACAGGATATCCGCTACAGTAACGAGAAATGCGAAATCGGCCGGAATTTTGCCAACAAAATCTGGAATGCGGTGCGCTTCCGGCTGCGTTGCAGCGCTGCCGTCAGCAACTGGCAGGACCTGCACGGTCTCACCGCCGCTGACCTGCGACCCGATGACCAGTGGATCATCGCCAGGACGAATCAGGTCGTGCAGCAAATCACCACCGCACTGGAAAAATTCTCGTTTAACGAAGCCGTCAAAATCCTCTACGATTTCGTCTGGAGCGAGTTCTGCGACTGGTACCTGGAATCCTGCAAAGCGCTGTTCACCAGTGAGGCGGAGTTGGACCGCCAGGCCCTGAACACCGTGCGGGTTTTCGATTGCTGCCTCAGCACCTTCCTGCGCCTGCTGCATCCGTTTATGCCCTTCGTGACCGATGAACTATACCACCAAATGGGGTTCGTCAGCGAAGAGCAGTCTATTATGCTGGCCGACTGGCCGGTTGCCTGTGATAGCCGCCAGCTCACCCAGCTGGGCGCCGACGACTCCCTGGTGGCCCTGACGACCGACAAATTCGAATTGATTCGCGCTGTCCGGAACCTGCGTGCGAATTATCAGATTTCCAGCTCCCGGCCCATCAGCGTGATTGTCAGCCCCGCCTCCGAAACCGCTCGGGAGTTCCTCCTGCGCGACCAAAGCTCTCTGCAGTCGCTGCTGGTCGCCGATCACCTGAGCTTCGGCGACAAACCCGCCGGGGCCTGCGGCGTGGCCGTGAGCAATCTGGCCACCGCGTATGTGCCCCTGGCCGGGATGATCGATTTTGCAGCCGAGCTGGCCCGACTGCACAAGCAGGAGGACGAAGCAGTCAAGTACATCGAATCGGTCCAACGCAAATTGGCTAATGCCAACTTCGTCGCCCGGGCTCCGGAAGACGTTGTCAACAAGGAGCGCGAGCGCATAGCGGAGTTCAGCGAGAAGCTCTCCCGCATCCGCACCCAAATCGAGGTCTTTACCCAAGCCTGAACCCCAAAAAGGAATACCACCATGGAAAAGAAAACCGAAGAACACGTCAAGGAATTGCTGGAAGCACTGCGCGTCAATCTGCAGAACGACGGCGGCGATATGGAGCTGATTAAAATTGAAGGCAACTCCGTATTTCTGAAGCTGGTCGGTGCCTGCGGCTGCTGCCCCCATGCCCAGATGACCCTGAAAAACGGCATCGAGCGCATCCTCAAAGAGCAGGTCGACCCGAATATCGTGGTCGAACGCGCCTGATCTGCGCCCCCCGGCAATACCCCCCGGCCGGGAGAAGCTCCCGGCCCGGTGCCAGTCCGGCCGGATTCAAGGCCGGGCGGGCATATTGCTGCCGCCTTTGAACCGCCCGCACCAGCCTGCCGCATTATTCCGCCCCTGCACGGAGCCGCCATGAAAAACTGGATCCATCTCGACCTCAAGGGCATTGCTCCTGATGCCGAACACCTCTGCGAGTGGCTGGAGTACCTCCACAGCCTGGGTTTCAATGGCGCAGTCCTGGAATACGATTGCCGCGTGCCCTGGGAGACCTTCCCCGGCGCAGGGATTCCAGTCTATTCCCGCAGCCAGGTCCGCGAAATCGCCGCTTTCGGGCAGAAGATCGGCCTGGAAATCGTACCCCTGATCCAGACCCAGGGACACCTGGAATGGCTACTCAAGCATCCGCACTACCGCGCCCTGCGCGAGGGCAGCGCCTGCAACGAACTCTGCCCCCTGCACCAACAGAGCGAACCGCTGATCAAAGCCTGGATCAACGAGGTCATCGACCTGCACCCGCATGGTCAATACCTGCACCTGGGCTCGGACGAGACCTGGAACCTGGCCACCTGCCCCAAATGCCAGGAACAGGCTCAAAAAGACCCGCGCGGCAAAATGAGCGTCTATATCGACCATGTCGGACGCCTCTGCCGCCATACCCTGCAGCGCGGACGCCAACCCATCATCTGGGGCGATATGTTCTGGCGGGAAAAATGCCCCGAACTGGCTGCCGGCCTGCCCCAGGGAACCATCCTGATCAACTGGGTATACCGCGGCGGACCGCCCTTCGCCCACCATGCCGAATTGTCAAAATGCGGCCTGGAAGTATGGGGCGCCTCCGCTGTCCAGTGCGGCAGCCCCGAACGGACCTTCAGCGCTTTCTACAACCCCTTGCCACGCCTGGAGAATGTACTGGGCTGGCATCAGACGGGTTGCAATCTGATCCATACCGTCTGGGGAAGACCGAATAATTTCTCCAGCCTCTACACCCCCTGGTTCGCGCTGCTGCCGGTTTTGCTCGCCGCCGGCAATCCCGAAAATTGGCAGCAGCACTCGTGGCAGCCTTTTATCGTGGAACTGGCCCAGGAGGCCATGGCGAATTTCTGGAACTGCCAGCCTCTGCATTATCTCCCCCGCCTGGAAATGCTGCCCGTGGCCAATCCGTTCGAAGAACAATGCCGGCGCTGGCTGGTGCTGGCCCTGAACCTGGCCAACGCCTTCAGCAATCTCCAGATTATGCATTACCATAACCTCCAGACTGCCATTGTGGACCGTTTTGTGGGCATCGACCCGCAGGTCTACCGCAAATACGACCGCGATATCAAGCGCTGGCATTCTGATCTCGAGGCCTGGAGCATCGCCGTGAAGGTGTTTTTCGCTGACCACGGCCTCAGCGACGCTGAGGAATTCGTCGCCGGCCGCTGCGCCGTGGCCAGAATTCCCTGAACCGCACTCCCCTACGCCGCAATTTATTTTTTCGGCGGAGAGAAGAACTCCGGCCAGGACCAGATCACCGTACCCATGTGATAATGCCGCTGTTTCCGGTTGGGACTGCAGTAGTACGCAGTCAGAATTCTGCCGTCGGCAAGCTGGATGTTAGAGGGATATCCCCCGTCATACGCATCCGCAAAATCAACTATATACATCGGGGTGTTCCAGCAGCCGCTGGCCAGGTCCATGGTCATGCCCCCGACACCATACAGCCCTTTGTAACGTATTCCGTAAGTGAGCAGCAGATGACCGTCGGACAGCAGCGTGAACGCACCGGGATACATCGCCAGACCGGTTAGCGCAGACATATACTCCCAGCTCCGGCCCTCATCACCGGACGCATATAAATCCAGCCTCTGCTTGCGCACTGCTGCATACATCTTCCCCCCGGGCAGCACAATCAGCGCCGTCTCATTGCCGTCCTCGGCAATGCTGGACAGCTGGCGCCAGCTCAGACCGCCATCGCTGCTCTGCCAGAAATATGCCCCCCGGTACCGGCTGCCCCCCGCCGCGGTCTTGGTGCACGCATACATGGAGCAGGCCAGATCACCATTCGCAAGGGTGATGATGTCTCCATAAGGCACCCAGCCCTCGTTGCTGTCCACATCCAGCAGGGTGATGTCGCGGGTCTCCCAACTGTGCCCGTGGTCGGCAGATATACTGCACACCGGCAGCAGCAAGTGCTTGTCCCGCTGCCGGTACTTGATCCGGTCATCGCCGAGGTTGCCCTGAACCTCACTCCCGGGCGCGGGAGCGGCCTTATCCCAGCCGCCGCATAACACCACTACCTTTCCCTCCCGGCTGGTGCCCGCCGCGACATTGCCGCGGTTGGTCCCCGGGGCATTGACCACCGGCAGCGAGCGGAACTGCCAGCTGCGGCCCTGATCGGTACTGACGTGGCAGGCTATGGTGCCTTCCCACAGCAGATGACAGGGCTGGTTGAAGATAAAGGCCAGAATTTCACCATTGTCCAGCTGTTTGAGATTAGGCCAGGCGCACACGTTGTCAATGGCAAGATACTGCTCCATTTTTTTCTCCTGGGCTGGATGTTACTGCTTCCGGCAGGGCGGAATGCACTCAGCCTTTAGAACTGATCACTTTTTGAATCAGACGCACCTTCCGGGCCGGAATGGGCAACTTCCCCTGCTCCCACTGTCTTAACACCTTCCCTTCCACCTGCAAGCGCCGCCCCAGCTCAGACCGGGTCAGACCATGCGCTTGACGGTAACGCGACAGCAGTACACCCAGCTCTTCCTCAACCGCTTGCGGCCCCGCCGCTGCGACCGCGCCAGGCTGCTGTGACTCGGCAAGCTCTGACAGACGCTCCCGGTAACGCGGGGATACTGCGATGCTACCGCGCTCCCAGAGCGAAACCATGGCCCCACTGCAGCCGCAGAGCTCGCCTAACCTGGACTGGGTCATGCCCAAAGCCGTCCGCAAAGACTTGACTTCAACAGGACTGTACTGGACAGCAGGGGCAACGCTTTCCGCCGGCGGAGCCGCCGCCGCGCTCCTTTTCTTTGCCGCCGCTTCCTTCTTCTGCTGCCGGGCCAAGAGCGCCGCCAGGCACTCCCGGTAACCCGGAGCTATTGCACTCCAACCGCGTTCCCAGAGCGAAACCAGGGTCCCGCTACAGCCGCAGAGATTGCCTAATCCGGACTGGGTCAGGCCCAAAGCCGTCCGCAAAGATTTGACGCCGCCAGGACTGTACAGGACCTCAGAGGCGGTGGTTCCCGCCGGCGGAGCCGCCGCCGAGCCCTTGCCTGGAGACGCAGCAGGGCTCTTGTTCGCCGCCGCTTCTTTCTCCTGCTGCCGGGCCAAGAGCTCCGACAGACACTCCCAGTAACGCGCAGCTACTGCGATTCTGCCGCGTTCCCAGAGCGAGACCATGGTCGCACTGCAGCCGCAGAGATTGCCTAATCCGGACTGGGTCAGGCCCAAAGCCGTCCGCAAGGACTTGACGCCGCCAGGACTGTACAGGACCTCAGAGGCGGTGGTTCCCGCCGGCGGAGCCGCTGCCGAGCCCTTTTGCGGCGCCGCTTCTTTCTCCTGCTGCCGGGCCAAGAGCGCCGACAGACGCTCCCAGTAACGCGCAGCTACTGCGATTCTGCCGCGTTCCCAGAGCGAGACCATGGTCGCACTGCAGCCGCAGTGCTCACCTAACTCAGACTGCGAAAAACCGAGAGACTGGCGCAGCTTTCCGATTACCGCGGGCGTAAACTGCGCCTCCGCGTCGGCGCTGCCCTTTTGCGTCCCGGCAATCGCCGGCCGGCGGTCCGAGCTGGCCGAACCGCTGCGCTGCGGCGGCTGACCCGGGGCAGCGTTTTCCAAACTGTCGAATTCAACCCCGAACATATCGCTGAGGTTGTCAACCGCTATTTCCGGTCTCGTCCCCTCGGCAAGCGTCCCGACCGCCTCAGCGCCGAGCAGTTCATCCTCCTGTATGCCGCGCAAGGTAAAAAAAAGCCGCGGGTCTTCATCCAAGCGTATGCCAATGCCGTACAGTACCGCCGCCAGATGCTTGCACAACCCCGCCCAGTCCGGACAGGAACAAGTCATCCGCATCTCCTCCGGTGAGGGGAACAAACCACTGACCGGATTGCAGAACTCCGCCAGAATCTCGGGCGGCAATTTCCCCTGCACCAGGGCCAGCAGCGAATCAATCCGGCCCAGGCATTTCTGCTTCAATGCCTCCCAGCGCTCGCGCGGCAAGGGAGCAATCTCCAGCAGGATTTCATAAGGCTGCGCCTGACTGCCGTTGACGAGCGCCTCCACCCGGCCACTTGTAATGCATAAATCCACCACCGCACGGGAACGCAGATAGGTCCGCCCGCGCGGCAGACGGTTCGCATAATCCTGGTAGGACTCAACATTCGCACACCAGGCCCGACCCCAAAAACTCGCGGCCAGGTTGCGCCCGGTGGCCACTACCGGGTGCAGCTGCCGGCCATCTTGAGCCAGACGGCTGAGTATTTTGGCATTGCGCTGTTGGCGCACTGCCACTGGCACATAAGGAGGATAATACGAATTGTAGCGACGACTCATGACTCACTCCATCTGATGGATGTCCAATTTGACAAAATCCAGCAACTCTGCATTGGTCATCTGGGTAAGCAGCTTCTCCGCACCCTCATTGAGCAGTTCATCAGCGAGATGCTGCTTGTCCATAATCAAGGCATCGATCTTCTCTTCCAGAGTACCCCGGCAGATGAATTTATGCACCAGAACATTGCGCTTCTGGCCGATCCGGAACGCACGGTCGCTGGCCTGATTCTCAACCGCCGGATTCCACCAGCGGTCAAAATGAATCACATGACTGGCAGCTGTGAGATTCAACCCCGTACCGGCAGCCTTCAGAGACAAGACAAAGAACGGCGGACCGGAGTCCGCCTGAAAGGCTGACACCAGGCCGGCACGCGCCTTCACTGGTGTCCCGCCATGCAAAATCAGCCCCGGGCAGCCAAAACACCCCTGCAGATAATCATGCACCGGCTCAGTCAGCTCCCGGAACTGGGTGAACAGCAGAAGCTTCTCCTGACGCGAAGAGATGGACTCGACCAGCTCACCTAAACGCAGAAATTTCCCCCCCGCTGCCGGGGTATAATCCCCGTCCCCAAGAAATTGCCCGGGGTGATTGCATATCTGCTTGAAACGCATCAGATAAGCCAGAACAATCCCCTGCCGGCGAATGCCTTCACTCTCATCCTGCAGGGCTTGTTGCATCTGCTCCACACAATGCTGATAGAGTGCAGCCTGGCGTTTGCTCAGACTGCAATATACCTTCAACTCAGTCTTGTCCGGCAAATCCGAGATAATGCGCTTGTCGGTCTTCAAACGACGCAGAATAAAGGGCTGCGTCAGCTTGCGCAGAGGAGTATAATCGGCATTCAGGCGCTTGCTGTAGTCAAGAAAAAAACGCAAATCACCCAGCAGCCCGGGGTTGACAAAGGCAAAAATGCTCCACAAATCAGTCAGGCGGTTCTCAACCGGGGTGCCGGTCAGAGCAATGTGTACCCGCCCCTGGAGGCCCCGCACCGCCTTGCTCTGCTTCGCAGCCGGATTCTTAATTGCTTGCGCTTCATCCGCAATCACCGCCGGGAAGCACAGCCCGGACAGTTGCGGCAGGCGGGGAAGCATCCCGTACGTGACCAAGACCAAATCAAACTGGGAGAGATACTTCTCCGGACAATGCTTGAAGCGCTGCCAGCTTTCGCTGTCCATCACCGAATTATGCAAAATGGCTATCTTCAGTCCGGGAGTAAAGCGTTCGCTCTCATTCTTCCAGTTCGCCAGGAGGGTGGCCGGCAGTACCAGCAGCACCGGCAGCCCCTGCAAAACCCCGCGCTGCTGCCACAGTTGCAGCAGTGCGAGAACCTGCAGAGTCTTGCCCAGGCCCATGTCATCAGCCAGGCAAGTACCCAGCCCCAGCGAAGAGGTCCGCCACAGATATTTGACACCCTCAAATTGATAGGG
>JAAYYJ010000016.1 GCA_012515455.1 Oligosphaeraceae bacterium | reverse complement strand
CGGCGTCTATTTCGAAGGAGAGAACCGCACTGCCGTAATCAACCCTGGTAAGAACCTCAACAGTTACCGTCTCCGTCTGGGAACTACTTCCATCCCCTGCTGCCACGGCCTCTCACGCCTGAATTACCTGGAACGTTTCCAGGACAAGCCCGAATATTTCGCCCTGCTTTCCAACGGCCAGCGCCATAACAACCCCGGCCTGCCCCACCCCGGACAACTGTGCTATTCCAGCGGAATCCGGGAAGAAATCTATCAAGATGCCAAGACCCTCCTGACTGGACAGGGGCTGGAAAAACGCCCGGGCTTGGAAAAAGCCAACCTCTGGCGGTTTCGCGAGCACCACGCGGGTTTCGCCGACATTATGCCCCAGGACAGCTTCACCCCCTGCCAATGTGAGAAGTGTAAAAAAGCATATACCGATGAGACCCATTACGCCAGCGATTTGATGTGGGGACTGACGGTCGAAATCGCCAACCGTCTGAAAGCTGAAAATGTCCCCGGCTGCGTCACCATGATGGGATATCGCCCCTACCGCCGGGTGCCGGAATTCCCCATCCCTGACAACGTCATGGTCATGGTGGCGCAGTCCGGCCCCTGGTATATGCTCGATGCGGCGCGGCATGAGCAAGAGAACAGTGAAATCAAAGCCTGGGCCAAGAAGATGAATCAGAAAGTCTGGCTCTGGAATTATGCCAACAAACTCAGCTCCCTGGCCATGCCCGGCATCCCGGCATATACCCCCCGGGCCATCGGACGATACTACCAAAAACTCGCGCCCTGGATTTTCGGCGCTTTTGTGGAATCAGAGAGCGACCGTTTTCTGTATATGGCCATGAATCACTACCTCTTCGCCAAAATCGCCTGGGACAATTCGCTCAATCCGGATGCTACCGTGGACGAATTCTACCGCCTGATGTTCGGCCCCGCCGCGTCCGAAATGCAACTCATCTTGGACCGTTTTGAGGACATCTGGACCAGCAAGGTCGCCGGACGGGTGGTCGAGACCGCCCTGGGCCCCATGGGCTCCCCGCCCTCAGATTACGATCTGTGGAACACGGTTTTCTCACCCGCGCTGCTGCAGCA
This sequence comes from Oligosphaeraceae bacterium, assembly GCA_012515455.1. Taxonomy (GTDB): domain Bacteria; phylum Verrucomicrobiota; class Lentisphaeria; order Oligosphaerales; family Oligosphaeraceae; genus JAAZIZ01. The sequence continues at coordinate 4,845 of JAAYYJ010000016.1, read as the reverse complement.
AATCAGCACTGAATTCGACCGGGCCGAGAAGCTGGCCGCGACCGGCAGTCTCGAGGCGCAGAGGGTCCAGCTGTTCCGCCGCGAATACCTGGAGCCGCTGCAGCAGGCGAGCGCGGCATACCGGGACAAGACCGATGCCGTCAAAGGGCTGCATTTCCATCTCGGCGAGGCTCCGGCCAGCACCGTCTGGCTGCGCCCCTTCAAGGGCAAAAACAGCACTGAACCCGACAAGGGCAAGGTCAATACCAGGGTCCAGGCATTTTTCGGCCCTGAGGCCCTGCATTTCATTTTCGACTGCGATGAACCGGCCATGGACCAGACTGTGGCGGTCGCACGCAAGTTTGACGACCCTGAAATCTGGAAGGACAACTCGGTAGAGCTCTTCCTGAATCCCTCCAACGACCGCAAGACCTACTACCAGATTCTGGTCAATTCCCAAGGCTCTGCCGCTGACCAATCCCTGGTCAAACTCGGTACCAACAGCCAGCACGACTGGTCCTGGAACGCCAATGCCGAAATCAACGTCGCTCCCAGTGCGACAGGGTTCCGGGTCGAAATCGCAGTCCCCTATCAGAGCCTGCCCGGACTGGAGCGCGAACAATTCCGGGCTAATTTCACCCGCAACCGCATTCTCGCGGACCTGCGGGAGATTGAGACCCTGTACAGCTGGAGCCCATTTATCCGGGGATTCCATGACCTGGAAAACTTCGGCACCCTGGGCAGCTCGCGCCAGCCGCTGCTGGTGAACGGAGACTTCTCCTTCGAGCCCGCACCTTGGAGTGCCCGCCACTGGGGACTCTGGGATGAAAAACGCAATTGGCTGGAAGGATGGATCGGCTCCAATGAGCTGGACCAGAATGTCCGCGACCTCGAGATATTCTTCAGCCCCCCGGCCAGCATACGCCTCGTGTCCACAACCGGGCGCGCCGGGGTCAGCTACTGGTCCGTGCATAAACTCCAGCCCGGCAAGCGCTATCGCATCAGTTACATGCTCAAGCTCGACAACGTCACACCGGTCAAAGGCGGCGGCGGGGCAGTGCTTAATCTCTGGGATGTCGCCAACCGCTGGTTCCCCGCCCACAACTTGCCGAGCGGGACTGCCGACTGGACCCGCCAGAGCTTTGAATTTACTGCCGCCCCGGGAACCAACCAGGAAAAACCCTCCGTCATTCGCCTCACCCTCCTCAACGCCAATGGCACCGCCTGGTTCGATGACGTCGAGTTGATTCAGCTGGAGGACCTCCCCGCCGGGCAGTGAGCAATCACTTCCGGATAAGCTACACTTACCGGAGACACTCCCGCCGGGGGCGGGATACCTAGGATCACCCGGGGTGAGCGTGCAGCGCGCCATCAGGATTTCCCTCCCCATTTACCAAGGAGTAGCAATGACATCGGAAGCTTTTTCGGCTGATCGTTTGGCGCTTGAGGGTGGTTCCCCGGTCAATGTTGAACCGTTTCCCGCCTGGCCGGCCTTTTCCGACAAGACGTATCGTCTGCTCAGTGAGCCCTTGCGGACCGGCAAGTTGAATTACTGGAGCGGCCCGTACGGGAAGCAGTTCGAAAGTGAGCTGGCCGCGTGGCACCAGACCAGTCATTGTGTCACCACGGTCAACGAATACGGCGCCTTCCATCTGGCCTTGGCGGCCTTGGGAATCAGCCCGGGCGACGAAGTCATCTGCCCCTCGTACATTTATTTCCCCCCGGTGTTCGCGATTCTGCAATTGGGCGCATTGCCAGTATTTTCCGATGTCGATTGTACCCACACCCTGGCTGCCGCCGCCCTGGAGGAGAAAATCACCGCCCGCACCAAAGCCATCATCGCGGCGCACATGTACGGCATTGTCGCAGATATGGAGCCGATTATGGCCATCGCCCATGCCCACGGCTTGTCGGTCCTGGAAGACTGCACGGAATGTTTTGGCGGCCTGTACCGGGGCAGGAAGACCGGCACCATTGGCGATGTCGGATGCTTTAACCTGTGTCATACCAAGCACCTGGTCACAGGCGGAGAAGGCGGGGCAATCATTACCGCTCGGGAAGATATCCAGCGCAGCTGCTTCTCCCTGCGGGATTATGGCTTTGACACCAGCCGCGGACTGGATATGATCAAGCAGGAGCAGGAGCGCCTGTATGTGCACAACCGGATCGGCTGCAATTACCGCATGACGGAAATACAGTCCCTGATTGGCTCCTGCGAACTGGAGAGAATGGATTCCTGGAATCTGCCGCTGCGGCGCCGGAACGGTGAATTCCTGCTCCATGCCTTGCGGGACCACTGGCTGGTCCTGCACCCGCCCCTGGATACCCCCGACCGGCAGAACTCGTTCTGGTGGGCCCCGTTTGTCCTCGATGTGGAGAAACTCAAGGTGCCACTGAAGACCTTCCTCGCCGCCATGGCGGCCGAGGGAGTGCCGGTTTTTGCCTCGTTGTGGCCGGAATTGTATAAAGAGGAGGTCCTGCGCCAAAAGTGCGGCACCGGCCCCATGAATTATCCGTTCAATGTGCCTGGCGCGGCAAGCATTGATTACGCGCAGGTGGAATGCCCGACCGCCAAATGGCTGTCGGAGCGAACCATTTCCTTCTTTGCCCATCCGGTGTATGAAATCAACCACCTGGAAAAATATGTCCGCGCGTTCACGAAAGTCGCCCAGGCGTACCGGAAATAATCACCAGCCCAGCCATTGTCCATCGCAGTCAGATTTTCTACTAAGGAGCAGAACCATGCAGTTGGAAAAATTTACTGCGCAGGAAATCGCGCAGTTGGAAAAGAGCGCCCATGAGCGGATCATCACCCACTGGGCCAGCAATGACGACCTGGCCAAGGAAGCCAAAATTTTCATCGGCGGGGAAGGCTGTTATCTGTATGACATCAAGGGCAGAAAATTTCTGGACACCTTCTCGTCCCTGATCACCACCGCGGTCGGGCATGGCCGTCCCGAAATCAAAGACGCGATTGTGCGCCAGCTCGAGGCCCTGGAGTTCTTCCCCAATTACCACGACGGCTTCACGGTGCCGCAAATCCGTCTGGCCGACAAGATGGCCGAAATCGCCCCCGGTGATCTCGAGGTGTGCTTCTATTTGAGCAGCGGTTCGGAGGCCAATGAGACCGCCTTGCGCCTCGCCCGCCAGCATCATTGGATGCACGGCAAGGCCCACAAATACAAGGTGATTGCCCGGCGCGGCTCCTATCACGGCACCACTTTGGGCACTGCCTCCTATACCGGCTTCACCTCCCTGCGAGAGTGCTTCGAACCGCTGCTGCCGGGCGCGTTGTTCGCCCCCCAGGTGAAATGCCATGACTGTGAGCTGGGCTGCAAGCCGGAAACTTGCGGTCTGCGCTGCCTGAAAGCGGTGGAGGACTTGATCAAATGGGAGAATTCCGACACCATCTCGGCCATGATTATGGACCCCCTGCCGGGCTCGAACAGCGGCTACCCGCCGCCGCCGCCCGGATATCTGCAGGGCATCCGCGAGCTGTGCAGCAAAAATGACATCTTCCTGATCTTTGATGAAGTACAGACCGGTTTCGGCAAAACCGGCAAATGGTTCGCGTGCGAGAACTGGGGTGTGACCCCCGACATGATGAGCGTCAGCAAGGCCATTACCAGCGGCTATTTGCCACTGGCGATAATGCTCACCAGCAAAAAAATCGCTTCGGCTTTCCAGAACACCCCCGGGGTGGAGTTCCGCAGCGGCAGTACGTTTGGCGGCCATGCCCTGTCCTGCGCCGCGGCCCTGGCCAATATTGCCATTATGGAGAAGGAGAATCTGGTGGCCCGGGCGGCTGAGATTGGCAAGTACCTGGACCGCAAATTCGCCCAGCTCAAAACCCGGCAGCGCCTGGTCGGCGAGGTCCACGGCATGGGCACCTTATGGGCCATCGAGTTGACCGCCGACCAGGCCACCAACCTGAAGCTCAGCGTCGATGCCGGTACCTTTATCCGCGACTGGTGCTGGCAGCAGGGCATGATTTTGCGCAACAACGGCAATATCCTGGTGATAGCGCCGGCCTTGATCATCAGCAACGACGAACTCGATACCGTGGTCGCGCTGCTGGAACAGGCCCTCGCTGCCGCAAGCAAGCATTTCGGCCTGACGCAATAGGGGCGATAAATGTTTTCGCCCATACCACCGCCGCCGTCCCAATGTACGGGCGAATAATTATTCGCCCCCGCCATCCCCGCTCCAATGCGTACGGGCGAAAAATTTTTCGCCCCCACATCCATCCCCACCCCACCGCAACCGCCGTTCCATCCGATTGCAGGATTACGATTATTCCCAGGCCGGGGCCTATTTTGTGACCATCTGCACCCATAACCGGGCCTGCCTGTTTGGGGAAATCGTAAACGGCGAAATGCGATTGAATGAGGCGGGGAATATTGCGCAACAATGTTGGGATGATATTCCTGTCCATTTCCCCGATGTTGATTTAGATGAATTCGTAGTCATGCCAAATCATATTCACGGTATTGTTGTTATCACCGGCGTGGTAGGGGCGAATAATTATTCGCCCATACCGCCCCCACCACCACCCTCGCCACCATCCCAATGCGTAGGGGCGAATAATTATTCGCCCCTACCGCCCATACCGCCCCTACCGCCCCCACGTCCATGCGGCACATCGAAAACCATTGGCTCCATCGTTCGTGGGTATAAAATCGGCGTCACCAAATGGATGCGAAACAACACGCCAATTTATGACGTCTGGCAACGCAATTATTGGGAACACATCGTCCGCAATGAACCGGAATTAAACCGCATTCGGGAATATATCCGTAACAACCCCTCACGATGGGAATTGGACAAATTGCATTCATCTGCCCAGTACGGGAGACCAGCCGGTGG
>JAAYYJ010000158.1 GCA_012515455.1 Oligosphaeraceae bacterium | reverse complement strand
TGCCAGCACTCTTCGGAAGGATTGCCGTCCACCGACACATTCTCCGCAGTTGCAGGAATGACGCTGAAATGCGGGCGGGCCGGCTCTTTTTTGCTTGGCGGGATCACTTTCTCGTATTCAGCCAGGATTTCCGCTGCATTCAGCATCCGGTTATGGATGACCACCGAGTCATACGCGGTCTTGTGCTCGTTGTTAACGGTGTCGCGCTTCTGCCAATCGGCCTGCAGACCGATGCTGAAATTGCCGTTTGCTCCCGGGAATTGCATCGGTGTGGGATAGGTTTTCTGGGGACTGGTCGGAGGCACCGAGCGGTCGCCGATGATAATCGGAGTCTTCTCCGGAATTCTGGCATCGATATACAGATTCATGCGTTCTTCATTCCAGGTCACATCAATCTTATGCCACGTACCTGGCTTCCAGTCTTCCGGCTTGACCCGGGCCTGCACACCAATCGAAAAAGCCTTGGCCTTGCCCGGGCTGTGATTGTAATACACGGATGCACCGATATAATTGGGCCAGATGCGGAAAATACGGAACCAGTAATTCCGCTGGGTGGCATGAAAAAACACCTGCCAGCCGCTTTCCTGCATCTGCCAGTTCTGCGGACTGATCCATAAGGAGACCGTGCCCTGCCGAGGGTCAAAATTCCCCGCCGAGGCATAAGTCAGGGTCTCACTGTTGGCCAGGTTCAGGCTGTTGCCCTTGCCATTGACCCCGGGGAACATCCGCAGCTGCAAATCAGTCTCCGTAAAATCACGTGGGGAGGGATCGCCGGCGGCGATTCCGGGCTTCACGCTGTAGTCGTCAAAATCAAGCGCGAAGATCATCTCGGCCCGCAGAGCAGCACCGCCCAACAGGACAGCTAACAATAACAGCTTAATCATTATATATTCCTTTTGTTGTCAATTGGCAAACACTCACGAAGACAAAAACTACTTATAGTAAAAATACCCCTTATGGTCATCAGGATTCTTATGCTCAAAAAACACCTGAGTCGTGATTGCCTCCACATGACCGTCGACAAACGCCGAATTACCCGCTCCGGCATGAAAAAATGATGGTGGTGGCATCACTTGGCAGTTGTAACTCAGACTGCCGCGTTCCACCAACCGGGAATAGGTGGAGTCCAGCCCAGTCAGGACATAGCCGAAAACATAATACAAGGGCGAAACATCGGCCGCTAGAACGGTGTTGCCGGGGCGGCTGGGCCGGGTGATATGCATGCCGCCTCGCACCGGATAGGTATACGAGGAATCATCCAGATTCAGCATCGCCAGGGGCATGCTGTAGCTGGTGCCGCTTTTATGACAGTTGTTGATGTACAAGCTGCTGGTCGGCGTAATCCGCCCAATCTGAAAAGTCTGCTCCGGACAGTGAAAGACATGCCCGACAGGGACTTTCTTAGATAAATATTCGCTGTTGAACACCCCTACCCCCAAATAGGGCGCCACCCGCACATTCCATAACGGCATAAATACCGACCGGCTGCCCACCGGATTGGTGTCCATAGGCATGGTCAGGGGCACAAAGAAATCATTATCCGAGGAGTACTCATTGATGCCAATGGCAATCTGGCGCAGATTGGAACTGCATTTGGCACGCTTGGCCACCACCTGGGCCTTGCCCAGAGCCGGCAGCAGCATCGAGGCCAGAACGGCGATGATGGCAATCACCACCAACAGCTCAATCAGTGTAAACGAGCTCTGCCCCCGGGGAATTACTCCAGGCACCTGGAAATGCCACATCATGCTATGCCTCCCTACAGAAAATATCCGTTTGCTGATGTTCATCGCCTGACTCCTGTTATGGTTTAGCCGTTAAGAAGAGATGATTTTTTGCTTTCGAACGATATCTCGCACTGCCGGCTCCTCTGTCGGCCCCATGCTGGACTCTGCCGCAACCAAGCCGGCCTGCAGCAACGGCACCGATTCCGGCAGTACATCACTGGTCAAACAGGAAATTATTTTCCTTCCCAATTCATACATCGGGACCTTGATATGGGTCAGACGCGGCAGCAGTCCCTGAAAAGTAACCCCGGTGGCCATCCCGGCGACCTTCAATTCGCGGCCCAGACTGATCATCAAACTGCGAGCCGCATCATAAAAATCCAAGATATGCTCAGCATGATTGCAGAACACGAAATCCGGCATCGGCCCGGCCAGCACTCGCAGCAAATCTGCCTTCCTCTCCTTCCCCGGAGCAATCACAATGTGCCGGCACCCCGGACCGGCAAAACCATACTCGCGGGCCAGAGACAGGAATTGTTCCCCGCGCTTCAATAACAGCTCCCCGCCGTCACTGAAGGACAACGCTCCCACGCTGCCGCTGCCGCAGGAGCGGGCGTGCTCAATTATCCGCCGCAGAGCTTGCTCACGGTCATAGGAAACGCGAATCAGGCACGAGCTATGTTCGGCAGGGACATTATAGAGACAAAATACCGGCTTGCTCATCGCATACTGCAGTTGCAGAGGCAACAGCTGCTCACTGATAAATACTGCTGCATCATAACCGCACAAACGCTGCCATTGCTGACGTTGCAGGGCCGCATCAACATCAGAACGAAAATGCTCAAAATATACTTGCACTCCATGTTCAGCCGCTCCTGAAAGTAACCCACGGTGCAATTCCGAGGACAAGGCCCAGTTCTCTGGCGTCAATAACAACGGCGAGATGTTTTCCTCGGGAAAAGCAAAGACCAGCCGCAATGAACCGCCAGCACCGTCCGGCTGGGATATGAATGACCCGCGCTGTCCCCGACGAATCAGATAACCCTCCGACTCCAACCTCTGCAGAGCCAAACGCGCCGTGCCTCGGCTGTAACCACCCCGCAAAGCCAACTCACGCTCGCTTAATACACGATCACCCGTACGCAACTCCCCGCGACGGATTCGAAAAATCATCTCCCGGGCAACCGAAGCATACAACGGATATTGTGAGTCATCTATCATCTGGCACCGCTGAACCCCAAAAATTATATCCAGCCTGAATTATGGTCTATACCATAAACTGTAATGCAAAAAAAACCCTTGTCAAATGACAGTGCTAATTTTTATTCTGCGGTTGGCAGGGCTGCTGGAGTAAAGGCGTAGCCGGCAATTTTATGCTGAATTCGGTTAATGCAGGTATTCCCGGCTTGCAATCAGGCCGCAATGATATAAACTAAAGGCCGTTAGTTCTTTCACGCGGTGGCGGCAGGTATTTTGGCCGTTGCGCACCGCCCTGCTCCTGATTCCTGCTTTGCAGGCACAATCTACTGTGCTGCAGCGTTTTTCCGGCCGCACGGGCTCAATTGCCATGGGGGGCTGTTCTCAGAGCAGATATATTCATAGCAGTGTGAATTAGACAAAGGAAGAAAAGCACATGGCCAATGAACTTGATGAATTGACGGGCAATATTAACGCGCAGGGTCGGGATGTCAATGTGATTGAACGCCAGCTGCCGGTACAGGTCGGCTTCGGTTCCACTCTTTTTGAAATCATGCTCTGGCTCTGTGGCATTCTGCCCGGAGTGATCTTCCTGTTTATGAAAATCAGCGCCGCGAATTATTTCCGGCAGCTGCAGCAGAAAATCCAGGCCGATGCTTCGCAAATCGACAACTTCCTGGAACAGCGGGTGCAGATTCTGCAGAATGTCGCCCCGTTGGTGGCGAAAGCCATCGACCTGGACAAGGATGTGATGAAAAGCGTAGCCGCCTTCCGGGGCGGACGGCTGCCGGAAGGCGAGCGCAATGCAGTCTCACAGCAAATCGATGCCTCTTTCGCCCGCCTCTTCCCCCAGGTCGAGGCCTACCCGGACCTGAAGGCACACGCCGCTATCGCCGACGCCATGCAGCAGAACAGCTACCTGCAAAAAGAAATCACCGCCGCCCGCGCCCTGTATAATGACACCGTGAATCAGTGGAACCATGACCTCTTCGCCTGGCCGACCCGGATGATTGTCGCCGCGCGGGCCGGATACACCACCAGAATACCTTTTACCGCCTCGGCGGAAACCAAAGCTAAAGCACGGGGGACGTTCTTTTGATCGAGGATGTCTACGAGCCTCTGGAACGCTACCACACTGAATTCCAGGCGAAATTCGACCGCCTGAGCAACGAGCTGTTCGAGCGTCTCATCACGGCCTCCGGGGTGGACGAAGCCAGCAACGCCAGAACCATTGCCGAGCTGCGCCGACTGGAATCACAGCTCAGCGCTGCCCAAGGGCGGCGCCTGCTCTGGCAATGCCTGCTGGCAGCCGCAGTACTGGCGATCATCTTTTCTATCCTGGTTTGCGTGTTCGCATTCCTGGAATTGCAGGACCAGCCGGCAGGCGCCAGTTCCGCCAATATCATCCTGCGGTTCCTTGGCGGCCTGGCCGGAGCCGGTTTGTCGAGTGTACTGCTATATAAAGTAATCTATGCTCATTATCGCCGCATTGCCGCGACTATCGAGGCCCTGAAAGCGAATATCTCCCAAAAGACCGCCCAAGCCTGGGCCCAGATGGCACCGCTCAATCAGCTCTATGATTGGGACATATCCGCCAAGCTCATCGCCCAGACCGTTCCCAGAATCCAGCTCGACCCGTATTTTACCACACAGCGTCTGCAGGAGCTGCAGCAGCATTTCGGCTGGGACGGCAGCTCCGATGACCGCAGCTCGGTTCTGTTTGCCCAAAGCGGCAGTATTAACGACAATCCTTTCGTGTTCGGGCATCTGCGCAAGATGCAGTGGGGTGAACAGACTTA
>JAAYYJ010000157.1 GCA_012515455.1 Oligosphaeraceae bacterium | reverse complement strand
CCCTTTGCGGTTAATATGCCCGCGATTGCTCACTCAACCTGGCCGAAGTGGCGGGACTGCCATCTGTGGAAGTAAGCTTCACGGTCCTGCGGCAGTCCTGCTGTTGCCGCCGGCAATTAAGCTGGATTAGCCGGGTTCGACTGCGACGATTTGCGCTGCCCCCAGCAATTGCGGAAGACGGCAGGGGGGCTTTCCTCCCGGGGGTCACAGTACTGCGTGCTGCTCACCCCCGGAGGAGAGGCAAGAAAGCCGCAGAACTGGCTTTCGATTACGGAATAGTCGTCCTGCACCCTTGTCTCGCCTAATTTATGTGCCTTTCTGCTTGGCGCATCCTAATCAATCTTTCTCTTCCTTTGCCGCCATTGCAGCAACCCTATGTCGATAGCAGGGGTTGTCAGCAGCAGGCATGGTCAAGATGCGGCCAGGTGCCGGCAGCCGTTTATTCCCAGGCGGTGTTGCCGAGCAGACCGTCGCTGAAGAACACCGGTTTGCTGCCCCAATCCTCGACCATGCAGCGAGTGGCCTCTTCGATGCGCGCCAGGTGATCCGGGATATAATTCGGGTAATATGGGAAGGTGTACTGCTCGTGGCTGCCAGCGCCGCAAACATCAATCCCGAATTTGTCCGCGTTGTCAAAGTACTTGCGGTACTTTGCCGGGATTTCTGCCAGCGGGACGAGGTTGCAGCAGCAGGCGCTGGCAGCATTGAAGAAAATTCCCAGGGCCGGGTCATAATACACCCGATGCGATTCGAGATAGCTGTCTTCTTCCTGGAAGTCGTAATGCAACTTCAGCCCCTCGGTCGGAGCCTGGCGGTCCTGGCCGGACAAGGAGCGTTTTTCTACACTGCCCATATCGCCGCCGCGCTGGCGGTCGCTCAGGCTCGGTCCGCCCATGACCCGGGCTCGGAACGACCGGGAATAGCACCGTCCGCCGCGGCGGATGAATTCGGCGGCCACGGCCGGGTGCACATTGGCCCAGTGGATGACCACGGGGGCGATGTAGGTCTGCTCGCCGGCGAAACGGATGATTTCGTTCTGCACCAGGTCGTAATCGCGGGCGAATTCCTCGGCGCTGCTTTCCAGGTACGGCCGGTCGGGGAATTCGCTGTAGGAGTGGAAGGACAGCTTCAGCCAGTCGGAGTTGTCGATGAATTCCTGTTTCCAGGTATCGGGGACCTGGTTGAGGGTGAACTCATGATGGTCGTTGCGGTAGAAACAGTTCAGGGTGACTTTCAGACCCAGCCGGTCGTGGATTTTCTTCAGGCCGGCCAGATAGAAATGCTCGAAGGCACGCTTCGGGCGCTCCTTGGCCAGGTCAGTCAGGAAGAAGATATGGTCGTCGATGTAGAAATTGCAGCGCCGGAAGGATTTTTTGTCCCAGACCAGAGTCAGTTCCTGGGAATAAGTCCCGAAGGGGGTCAGGGTCGAGGCCGTGACCTGGTTGATTTTCCGGTCCAGGGCGACATCGGCGGAAAAGCGCCGGCCCTCCATTGCCGCCGGGCGGCCATTGATCTTAACCGGATAGCCGCTACTGGACAGGCCCTCCAAGCGCACGGTCAGTGATTGTGCATCCTCCCGCCCGTGGTTGTGATTCAGAACTGCACCTTGACGTAAATTCGTGATTTCCAACATCGCTGATTTCCTTCCTGGGTTAATGTCGGCAGACTCGCGGCCGGCCGTAATTATCACTCTTGGGCGGCAGAACCGGCACTGCTGCCGGCGGGGGGGAGTTGGGGGGGCGCTTTCCATCCTAGGACGGGTGGAAATGCAGCCGGAATTTTGTTCAGTCCCCGCCCGGCGGCCAGCAAGGATAGGATATGCCGGTAATCTGGGCAACTGCGGCGGTGGCCAAGGTAATGGCCGCGGTCTCCCGGGAGAGGCGCAGGGCCCATTTGGCCGGTCGGGATTTCGGCCAAGATACCTGTAGATAAATTTACTGCCTGGATCGGGTTTTACAACTCCGGAGCCGGAATTGGAGCGGCAGGAAGATGTTGCCGGCGGGATTACGTGCAAGCGGGAAAGGCGGTTATATTATCAACCTGCCGCCGTTTCCTGGACGAGGATATCCCCGTGCTGCTCGCGCCAGGCCCACGCCGGAATGGCTGCCGGCTGCTGTTTGAACTGAGGAGAATCGCGATGTTTACTGTGACCAATGTCGGGGCCATTCCCGGCAGCGAGGCCTTTTTGCTGCTGACCCCGGAGAAAACCGCGCTGCTGGATTCGGGCTTTTCTTTTTGCGCTCCGCAGATGCTGGAAAAAATCAGCGGGCTTCTGGGGTCCCGGGAGCTGGATTACGTTCTGCTGACCCATTCCCACTATGATCACGCCTCGGGAAGCATCTACTGCAAAGGCCGCTGGCCTGGAGCTACCATTGTCGGCAGCCAGCATACGGCGAAGATTTTCGGCAAGGATTCCGCCCGGGATTTGATGCGTCGTCTCAATGACAGCGCCGCCCGCCTGAATGGTCAGGAGCAGTACCTGGATTGCCTGGCCGACCTTCGGGTTGACCGCAGTGTGGTTGAGGGCGATGTGATCGACCTGGGCAGCATGCAGCTGCGGGTGCTGGAATTGCCGGGGCATACGCGCTGCTCAATCGGCTTTTATGCCGAAAAAGACCGCCTGCTGCTGGCCTGTGAGACCTTGGGGGTGGTAGCCGGGCCGGACCTGGTGATGCCATGCTGCCTGGTAAGTTACCAGCTCACGCTGCAGGCTGTAGAGCGGGTTGCGGCGCTGCCACTACAGCACATGCTGCTGCCGCATTTGGGGTTGCTGGAAGGAGAAGACTGCGCCCGTTTCCTGACCAATGCGCGCTACTGGCTGGAGGAGAGCCGACGCCGGCTCCGGGCTGCTGCTGCCTGCGGTGGCACGGACGCCGAGTTGCTGCAGGCCTTCAAGGATATGTTTTACACTCCGCAAACCCAGCAGGTGCAGCCGGAAGTGGCTTTCGACTTGAAT
>JAAYYJ010000156.1 GCA_012515455.1 Oligosphaeraceae bacterium | reverse complement strand
TTGCGGTTTGGAATGATTATCATCCGGCCCGGAGTGTCAAATTCCAGGATGGCATTTTGGGACGGACTCCCCTTGTCCTGGCCCGCAGCAGCGATAACGGGAAGACCTGGAAGGGGCACCTTGTCCTCGAAGATGCCCCCAATCACGGCTACGCCTATACCGCCATGCTGTTTGACCGGGGCAAGCTTTTTCTTGCCTACTGCTGCGGCGGCCTGGACACCTGCGAATGCATGCTTCAGGATATGAAAATCCGCTCGCTGAGCGCAGAAGAATGCGGCCGGACCTTCGTGAAAGGCAACGCCGAGGCTGACTTGCAGTGCATCAGGGAGCACCTGACGGGAGCAAAAAAGGAACCCTGGACATGGCTTTTCTACGGTGACAGCATTACCCATGGCGCGGCGCATACTTGCGGCTGGCGCTCGTTCCCGGAGATCTTCGGGGAGAGGGTCCGCTGGGAACTCAGACTGACCTGGGATGTCGTCATCAATACCGCAATCAGCGGAAATTCTACCGCAGAGTTGACCAATCCGCTGCAATATGAGTGGCTGGTGCGCTGCAGGAAGCCGAATGTGGTGATGGTGCTGATCGGAACAAATGATATCATTAAGCTTGACGATATTGATTTATTTCGGGAAAACCTGACCAGGCTGGTGCGCTGGATCCGGATTGACGGCGCAATCCCCATCCTGCAGACCTACGGTACGATCCAGAAAATTCCGGAAAACCGCAATTACGTGAAGCGTTTGCAAGAAATGCCTGCCTACAATGATGCCATTCGCAAAACGGCGGCGGCGGAAGATGTAATCCTTATTGACCATGATCTGGTCTGGCAGAAAGAGGCTGCCGATCCGGACGTCCTCGCAGCATGGCTCGGCGAACCCATTCATCCCGGAGCAAAGGGGCATCTGGAATATGGCAAGGAGATTTTCCGGAAACTGGACATCTTCGACCCGAAGTGCGGCTGCTGCAATCCGGTTGGGGTCCCCTTCAGCATCCCGCCCCGGCCATGAGCAGGATGGCCAAGGTCTACGTTCGTATTATGGATAATGCCAATTGACAAGCATCAAAAAAGAACCCGAGAAGTTGAAGACAACTCGATAGTCATATATTGTATGTAATCAGGACCGTTGACTCCTGGTTCTGAATACTCCGCCAGCTTTCTTCTCATGGCGTGTTAGGGAAAGCCGGCTTATGCCGAGCCGCACGGTAGAAATTTGCAGACAACAAGGAGTCTTGCTGATAATTTTCCAGGACAACAAGTCCAACCTGAAGCCTCCCGCCAGGAATTTCTGGAAATGAGCGATGCGCAAATCCATGGACAAACCTGATATTATGGCGCCTGCCGGGTTTATGGCTGCACGTCAGCAGTTGCTGCAGAATCAGACTTCTGCACTGGACAGTTACGTTCAGGGAATCGCCGCCGTGTCCGCATTAGCGCCGGTCCGGCGGCAGGAACTGTTTTCGGCTGAGGAGGACTGGGTCCGCAGGGCCATCGGCAGCGGCAGCCCGTCCGAGCTTTTCGATTGGGCTCTCCGCCTGTTGCAACATGCACATCCTGTTCCGGGAATGGGTCCCAAGGCGACGGCATTGAATGAGGATATTCCGGTGCCAGTACTGATTGTTGCAGGAGGCGTGAAGACCCTGAATGACGATGATTTGCACAATCTTACCAATATGCTGGCCCTGGCCTTCAGCGGCCTGCGCGGAACGGTGATTTCCGGAGGCACGGACGGTGGTGTGCCCGGTTGTGTGGGCGCTGCCACAGCTGTGCAAGGACAAAAACGCTCGTTCAAGCTGATTGGAGTCCGCCCGGAACACTTGCCGGCGGGAGTCAGGGCGGATTCCCGTTATGATTTGGCCATAAGCGCTGGCCGAGACAGGTTCAGCCTGACGCAAGTACTGCATTACTGGGAAATGCTTTCTGCGGCCGGTGTGCCGCCGGCTGAAGTGCGCCTGCTGGGCTATGGAGGCGGAACCATTTCTGCCTTTGAATACCGTCTGGCTTTAGCTCTGGGGGGCATCGTCGGAGTGGTGGAGGGTTCTGGTGCTGCGGCGGAGGCCCTGCTGAACGATCCATTCTGGCGCTGCTTGCCAAATCTTTTTGCGCTGTCCTGTAATGGTAAAACGCTGCAGGATTTTATACATGGCCAGCTACAGGAAACCACGCCCCCTTAATCGGACTGAACAGTGCCCGGCAATCCAGTCCTGTCCCATAATTCCTGGACTATAACATAAATCCTGCGGCTTAGCATAAAGGAAAGCGACTGTTTGCAGCATTTGAAAACGTGAAATTCCTCGCCTGCCACCAACAGGTCAAGGAATTCCTGAAGGCATAAAACCACTGCCCCCAGCTGCTGGGCATAACCCTCTGGTGACCTTTTTTGTTGCCCTTTCGTCTCTATCTGGGGTCGCCAATTCTATGCAATTTCGGTGGGAATGTCGGTATCTTACGGACCAGAATGCGCAGGAGAGCAAGAAACCATCGCCTGGAATGCCGATCCGTTCTTTCATGGTACAGAGAAGCAAACACTGCCGGATTCAGCATGTCGCCTCGCCCATCCGGGAATGGCAGGAAAACCGGGAAATCCAGACTG
>JAAYYJ010000155.1 GCA_012515455.1 Oligosphaeraceae bacterium | reverse complement strand
TCTGTCAGTATTGTCTGTCAGTATTGTCTGTCAGTATTGTTAGTCGTCTCAGTGCTGACTGTTGTGGGCAGGCTGTTTTTTTTGCAATTTGGTCAGCGGGGCCTGGTCGCCCGTCAGGCTGGCCGGGACGGTTTCGGCCAGCCTCTCCAGCTCGCCGGCCAGGATTTTCTCGCGCAGATATTCATAGGCATACATACTGGCCTGCTGGACTTTATCTTCCGGCCACAGTCCCCGCAGTTCAGTGCGAAGCTCGCTCAGCCGGTAGGCTTTACCGTCTGCAAAGAGGTGATCCAGGCGGGCGGTGACGGCGGTGGTCATGGGCTGCGCCTGCAGCAATTCGGGAAAAACATCCATGGGACGGAGGTGGATATTCCCGGCAGTCATGCTGAGGGTCGTGGCCGCTGGCACAGGACTGACCCAATCAATGTCTTCAGGGATGAAGGCCAGGGCGGACGTCGCCAAATAAAAAGCACCGTCTTTGCGACCCAGCATCAGGGGCTGGTTGAAACGCAACCCGCTGACTTGACCTGGCTCCTGCACGGACAGCGCCAGGGCGGCGATTTCGCTGGGAGCCTGACTGAATGCGTTGCGCATAGCCAGCAACAGAGGATCGCCTGCTGCGTGCAGATGTGCCACCAGACCGCCCAGCAAGTCGCTGCGATGCACGCTGTGGCCATTGCGCAAAAGAGGATAACTGCCGACTGCAAAGCACTGCTCGGAAGAAAATGTCCGCCTGGCCCCGGTCAGTAAATCATAGATGCGCTGGCCGGAGAGGTCTTCCTTGAAGCGGCCAGCTGAGCCATTGGCGCAATATACGACTTTGCCGCAGCTGGCCAAAAAGGGATGCGCCAAGGCTTGCAGGGGCAGGCCGGGCGTGCGGCTGTGGGCGATGCCCACCACGCCGGGCAGTTTCTCCGCCTCGGTCTCGGTACGCAGCCTGGCAACCGAACCGCAGACCTTGGCCAGATGAATCCTGCCCTCATGGAGGGTGGCAATACCGGAATAATGTCCCGCATCAAGACCCTCTTGCGCCTCAATCATGCGCAAGAGAATTGCGGCGGCGGGTTCGCTGCCGGCATACGCTGCCATTACACACATCGTTATACCCCCTGGTCTGATAATTGTGGCCCGGAATGCTGTAAACTGTAACATCCCTGGCAAGCAATACAAGTGCAAACAGGAATATTCAGAAGCCCCCGGCAGGCATAACCGGAAATGGCTAGAAACCACAGCAGATGCGCTCCGCCGTTTGCGCCAAAGCCCGCAGAGGGGCACAAACAGCAGTCCAAGCCGCGGGCCGGATGCACGCCCCGCCAGGAATGGCGCACGCAAAGAAATAACCCCGACAACGCGGTGGACGCTCAGGGTAGGCCTGTCTTGCAGAACGACAATTACAGTTTTTTTTCTTAAATACTATCTTTTTAGTTGTATTTGAAAATTGCGGCATTATATTGCAAATATTGCGTAATTTCTTAAGTTTTTTGGGTTGTTATTACTCAAGTCAACTGATTTTCTCATGTACGTGCCGGAATTATTTTGGGCGTTGCTCTCCGTTGTTTCATGTGGTTAAACGCAGCCGGGGAGTCATTTGGTAAATAACCAGGGAATTTTTCACACCACAGAAGGAGTGCAACCATGAGCAACACTAGCAGTTATCATCCTGAGACCTTGGCCTTGCATGCCGGTCAGGAGCAACCTGATTCGGCCACTTTGGCGCGGGCGGTACCGGTCTATCGCACCACGGCCTACAATTTCCGGAACACCCAGCATGGTGCGGACCTGTTCGCCCTGCGGGAATTGGGCAATATCTATTCCCGGCTGATGAATCCGACCAATGATGTCCTGGAGCGCCGCCTGGCGGCTCTGGAGGGTGGGAAGGCCGCGCTGACTTTCGCTTCCGGCACTGCCGCGATCTATTTTTCCGTTACCAATCTCGCCCGTCAGGGAGATGAGATTGTCTCGGCCAGCAATCTTTACGGTGGCACTTACACCCAGTTCGAGGCGATTCTGCCCCAGCAGGGTATCACGGTGCGCTTCACTCCGGTCAATGACTTTGCGGCGGTCGAGGCTGCGATCAACTCTCGCACCCGGGCGGTCTTCATCGAGTCGGTGGGCAATCCCGGCCTGGATGTGGCCGACATCGCCGGCTATGCTGAAATCGCCCACCGCCATCACCTGCCCCTGCTGGTCGACGCCACCTTCACGCCACCTGCGCTGCTGCGGCCTATCGAACACGGCGCGGATATCGTGATCCATTCCTTGTCAAAATGGATCAGCGGGCACGGGACGGTTCTGGGCGGAGCGGTGATCGATGCCGGCAAATTCGACTGGACAGACCCGAAATTCGCGTTGTTCAACGAACCCGACCGTGGTTACCACGGCCTGCGCTTCGCCCACGACCTGGGGGAGATGAACGCTGTGGCATTCTGCCTGCGGCTGCGGCTGGTCGGCTTGCGCAATCAAGGCGCGACACTCTCGCCTGACTCGGCCTGGCAGGTGCTGCAGGGGCTCGAATCGCTGTTTCTGCGCCTGGAGCGCCATTCCCGGAACGCCCTGGCAGTGGCGCAGTACCTCGCCGCGCAGCCCAAGGTCGCCTGGGTCAAGCATCCCGGTCTGAATGGCGGCGCTCTGGCCCGCAAATATCTCCCTGCCGGGGGCGGTGGAATGGTGGTGTTTGGAGTCCGCGGCGGTTCAGCGGAGGCCCGCCGGCTGGTAGACAACGTGCCGCTGTTCAGTCAGCTGGCCAATGTCGGCGACGCCAAAAGCCTGATCATCCATCCCGCCAGCACCACCCATTCGCAACTCAGCGACGAGGGGCAGCGCCAGGCCGGGTTGCAGCCCGAGCTGATCCGGTTGTCCATCGGCCTGGAACATATTGATGACATCATTGGCGCACTCGACCAGGCCTTGAGTCTGATCTGAACCACGGTCCCAAATATCCCCGGCCCAGCTGGCCGCTGTACCGGGGGAAAGGCCTACCATGAGCAACCGCAATGCTAAAAAATCCTCTCCGGGTCTCCGGCAGCGGCAGCCGTACGACCCGCCTGAGAGCCCGCAGTCGGTGGGCTGGACCACGCCCCGCACGGCGCAGCTGGCGGATGATGCCCGCCCTTTCGTACTGCACAGCGGCAAAGTCCTGTCCCCGCTGGTGGTGGAATATGAGACTTACGGTGAGCTGGCGCCGGATGCCGCCAACGCCATACTGATCACTCACGCCCTGACCGGCGATGCCCATGTGGCTGGCTGGGACCGCACTGCCAGTGCCCTGAACCGCCCTTGGCGCTGCAACAAGCCCGGCTGGTGGGATGAGATGGTCGGTCCCGGGAAGACCATTGACACCAAACGTTTCTTCGTGATTTGCCTGAATGTCGCCGGCAGTTGTTACGGCAGCACCGGCCCGTCCAGCTTGGACCCCGCCACCGGCCGGAAGTACGGGTTGTCTTTTCCCTTCTGTACCGTGGGGGATTGGGTGCGCATGCAGGCACTGCTGCTGGATCAGCTTGGCATCGCCAAACTCTATGCGGTCTGCGGCGGCTCCCTGGGGGGACAGCAGGCCCTGGAGTGGGCCCTGGCTTTCCCGGAGCGGGTGGGCAAATGCATCGTCCTGGCGGCCGGGCCAGTGCTCTCGGCTCAGGGACTGGCCTTCAATGCGGTCGCCCGGCAGTGCATTATGAATGACCCCGAATTCCGGGGCGGTGACTACCCGCCCGGAGGGGGCCCGCAGCGCGGTCTGGCGGCGGCGCGGATGCTGGCTCACATCACCTACTTGTCTGGTGCGGGAATGGACAGCAAGTTCGGCCGCCGTCGCCAGCGGGAGTTCTACGACAGCCATACTTTCGAGGTGGAATTTGCGGTCGAGAGCTACCTGGAATATCAGGGACGCAGCTTCGTCGAGCGCTTCGATGCCAACAGCTATCTGTATCTGACCAGGGCGATGGATTACTTCGATGTCGCGGAAAAATGGGGCGATGGCGATTTGCGCCGGGCCTGCCGGCGGATCCGTTCTCAGATGCTGGTGCTGTCATTTTCCTCGGACTGGCTGTATCCGCCCGCTTCTGCGGAGGAGTTTGTCAGTGCCTTGTTGTATGAGCATATCCCGGTCAGTTATGTGCAAATCGAGACCATGTATGGGCACGATGCCTTCCTGGTGGAAGCCGGGGAGGTCGGGAGAGTCATGCACGCTTTCTTGCATGATCCCGTCGACCGCAGGAGCACCAGCACCCCCAACCACGACAGGAGCCAACCATGAAAAACTCTGAGTCAACCTTCCTGGAACCAGAGGCTGCCGAGGCATTCCTGCGCCGGATGGGCGTAGCCGGACCCGACAGCGACTTCCACTGTCTGCAACAGCAGATGACCCAAGCGATGGCCGGACCGCAGGACTGCCGCACGGTACCGCCCTACCGCTGGGAGGACGCCATCATCGAGGAGTTGATCCGCCCCGGTGATTCGGTGCTCGACCTGGGCTGCGGCAACGGCGAACTGCTGGCCCGACTCGCCGCCCAGCACCCCCTGAGCTGTCAGGGCGTGGAGCAGGACTCCCAGGCGGTACTGCAGTGCCTGCGCCTGGGGATACCGGTTTTTCAAGGGGACCTGCAGCACGTGCTGGCGACTTGTGCAGAGCGGAGCTATTCCTTCGCCATTCTGGAACGCACTCTGCAAACCTTGCCGCGGCCGGTCGAGACCCTGCGCGAGATGCTCAGAGTCGCCGACTCGGCGGTGGTCTCGTTCCCGAATTTCGCGCATTGGAGTGTCCGACTGTCATTCAGTCTGGGTGGCCGGATGCCGGTGACCGGTTCGCTGCCTTACAACTGGTACGACACCCCGAATATCCATCTCTGCAGCATCACTGATTTTCTTGACTGGGTCGGCAGTGAAGGCCTGGCAGTGCGGGCAGCCTGGGTTCTGGTGCAGCAGGAAGTGCTGCCTTTCGCAGCCCAGGAGCATAATATTACGGCTGAGGAGGCGCTGTTTGTGCTGGAACGCCCGCCTCGCTGATGGCCGTCGCCGCGTCGCCGCCGGTCCGGGTCTCCTCCAAGATATCCTTGAGGGTGATTCGCTGCAGGTATTCTCGGATGCTGGCGTTCAGGCCGCCCCAGATGCCACTGACCCGGCAGATATCCTGCCGGGGGCAGACTTGAGTGCAGCTGACACAATCCAGCACACTGATCGGGCCTTCCATGGTCTCGACGATATTCAGCAGGGTGATCAACTCGGGCTTGCGGGAGATCTGCAGCCCACCCTGAATCCCCCGGGTGGAGCGGATATACCCCGCCTGACGCAACGGAATGACCAGCTGACTGATGAATTTTTCCGAGATTTGCTGCGACAGGGCGATGTCCTTGATGCTGCGGGGAAAATCCCGGCTGTTGGCCGCAATGTCAAGCATTATCCGCAGACCGTAGCGTGCCCGGGCTGAAATTTTCATAGCGTCAATCCTGTACGGCGAGCATTTTGTCGATGGGGCGGCGGGCGAGGCGGATGACCTCGTCGGGAAGCTCGATGCGCGGGGCCAGATTGCGCATCGCGGACCAGACATCCTGCAGGGTGATTTTTTTCATATTGGGACAGAGCGGTTCTGGTGCGAGGGTATGGAAGATTTTTGCCGGATTCTCTTTCTGCATCCGGTGGATGATACCCGATTCGGTGCAGATGATGAATTCGCGCGCTGCTGCTTCGCGGGCGAATTTCAGCATCCCGCCGGTGCTCAGGGAGCGGTCGGCCAGGGCGACCACGGCCGGCGGGCATTCGGGATGAGCCAGAACCAGCGCGGCCGGGTGCGCCGCCTTGGCCTGCGCCACTTGCTCCGGCTGGATGCGGTTATGGGTGGGGCAGCAGCCCGGCCAGAATGACATCGGCCGCTTGAGCTTCGCAGCGATGTTCCGCCCCAGATTGGCATCCGGCAGGAACATAATCTCACGCTCTGCCGGCAGAGAGGAGATGATTTTTTCGGCATTGCCGGAGGTGCAGCAGATATCCACCAGGGCTTTGCACTCGGCAGTCGTATTTACGTACGCCACCAGGAGGGTGTCGGGATGCGCAGATTTGTATTTCCGGATTTGTTCCGGGGAGGCCATATCCGCCATCGGACAGCCGGAGAACTCATTCGGATGCAGGACGATGGAATCGGGAGAGAGGATTTTGGCGGTCTCAGCCATAAAACGGACCCCGCAGAAAACTATCACCGGCGCCCGGCAGGCCGCCGCTTTGCGGGACAATTCCAGGGAATCGCCCACAAAATCGGCCAAATCCTGGATTTCCGGCAGGGTGTAATTATGGGCCAGGATGACCGCCCGCAGGTCCCGTTTCAGAGCTGCAATATCTTCGTGCATATCCATGCTTCAGTTCTCCTCAAACAGCCAGGTCGAAAGGTACCGCTCGCCGGAATCGGGCAGCAGCACCACGATGGTCTTGTCGGCAAATTCCGGCCGCTTGGCTGCTGCCAGAGCCGCCCACAGAGCCGCGCCGGAAGAAATACCCACCAGGATGCCGTCCTCCCGGGCCAGGGCACGGGCAGTCTGCCCCGCATCGGCCGCGGAGACCGTGAGGACTTCGTCAATCACCGCCCGGTCCAGCACCGCCGGGACGAAGCCCGCACCGATGCCCTGGAGCTTGTGCGGCCCGGCCGCCTGGCCGGAGAGGACCGCGCTGCAGTCCGGCTCGACTGCGATAACCCGCACCGCGGGATTCTGCGCTTTGAGAAACTGTCCCGCACCGGTAATCGTCCCGCCGGTGCCCACGCCGGCTACAAAAGCGTCGATTTTTCCGCCGCAGTCGCGCCAGATTTCCGGTCCGGTATGGGCCAGGTGGCAGGCCGGATTGTCGGGATTGGCGAACTGCTGCAGGATCAACGCCCCCGGGTGGGCGGCCCGCAGCTCTTCGGCTTTGGCAATTGCGCCCTTCATCCCCTGGGCTCCAGGCGTGAGCACAATCTCGGCACCGTAAGCCGCGACCAGTTTGCGCCGCTCGATGCTCATGGTGTCGGGCATGGTCAGAATCAAGCGGTAGCCTTTGGCCGCCGCCACCATCGCCAGGCCGATGCCGGTGTTACCGCTGGTCGGCTCAATCAGCAGACCGCCGGCAGACAAGGCGCCGCTGCGCTCCGCTGACTCAACCATGGCCAAGGCAATCCGGTCCTTGACCGAACTGCCGGGATTGAAGGACTCCAGCTTGGCCAGAACCCGCGCCCGGCTGCGGTTCAGACGGCGAATCTCGACCAGAGGGGTATCCCCTATGCACTCTAAAATGCTTTTCGTAGTTGTCATGATAGTCCCCTAGGTTGCAGATTTGAGACAAATGGAATGGATGATGAACCAAAACGCATAGTCAATAACTGTAACTTAATCCATTTTTTCATAAATACAACTAGAATGATAGTATTTAGGCGGATTTATTTTTCCAGTCCCCAGCGGCAGGTGCGGATTATGTGCTTTCTTGCAATACCATTCCGGTGCGGGCAGGGCTATTCCGGTTGTTCCGGCAATAAAGTCCGGCGCAGCAGATAGCTCCGAGTCCGTCGGCGAGCATATCTTTTTGGGCGTCCCAGACGTCACCCTGTGACCCCAGGAACAGTGTTCCCGCCTGCGGGTCTGCGACGACCGCGAAAATCCATTCGATCACTTCGAAGATGGCTGCGAAGCCGAAGACCCCCAATACTGTGAGGGTGAACATCAGGGGTCTGCCCCGGACGAGGTCGTTTCGTTCGAAGTACTCCATCGCCGGATATGCGAAGACTCCGACCAGGAAGTGGCAGATACGGTCGTAGTGATTGCGTTGGAACGCGCATAAATCAGTCACTGTCTGCATAGGCACCTGGGCGAAAGTGTAATGTCCGCCGATGGTATGCAAGGTGAAGAACAGCCACATCAGCAGATACGCAGTATCGGAGAAACGGATTTTGCGCCAGTACAGCAGGCAGATTGCGGCGATGGGAATCCAGGCAGTGAGGTTCTCCGCCCACCAGATTGTCCGGTCGACCGGGGCGATGCCGAGGACCACGGCCTCCAAAATGTACAGCCCCAGCAAGACAAAGGGCAGGCGTGAACAAGACATGGTTGCGGTTCCCAATGGTGGTTGTGGCTGCTGACAAAGAGGCGCGGGGGGCGCGGGGGAGGGGGACGAGCTGCAGGCGGCAACCGTGCGCGCAGCGGCAAGGATGGCGACAGCGGGGGCCGGCAATGCCCGGCCCGGGAAATTACCCGCCAGCGCGATTTAGCGGCGCAGGACTCTCAGCGCCAGTCGATGACCATCCCGAGGTTGTGCTCCTGGTTCTGGTCCAGCAGCTTATAGGCGGACAGGATCTGGTCCTTTTTGAAACGATGGGTGATGTACGGTGTGACTTTCAGCCAGCCGCGCTGAATCAGATGCCGGACTTCCGCATTGTCGTCTTCGGTGGTACCACAGGTGGTCTTTACGGTCAGTTCCTTGATTTTGATCTGGTCCAGGTCGATGGCCCGGTGTTCGGCGTCGAAGTACTGCGCCTGCAGCAGCAGCGTGCCCTGCTGGCGCACCAGCCGCACCAGGCGGTCGATGGCGGCCGGGACGCCGACCGTATCCTGCAGGATATCGAAGCCCCCCGGCGCGAAATCGCGCAGTTTTCTTTCCAGGTCCGGGTCATTGCCGTTCACGGTCAGGAATTCCGGGAACTGGCGTTGCACGAAAGCGACCTGCTCCGGGTCGGTATCGACCAGGGCGGAGTACGTTCCCCGCAGTGCGGCGATCTGGGCTGCGGAGAGGCTCACGATGCCGGCTCCGAGATGCAGGATTTTCTGCCGTGGTCTGACCGCGAGGGCATTCACGCCGCGGTTCCCGACTGCGACCAGGATGGTGAAGACGATCTGCTCGGCCAGGGCGGGGGCCATCTCGCCGTGGCCCAGGATGGTATAATCTTGGGGTGCCGAGACCGTATGGGCGATGTGAGCGCCGAACATATTCACCACCGGGGGCAGAATTTTGTTGCTGGAGCCGTAGACGATGTCGCCCACTTTGTGGCTGGTGACCTTGGCGCCCGCGGCCTCGACCACGCCGATGCGGTGATAACCGGGCACGCAGGGGAAGCGGGTGCCGATGTGCTTCCCGCGCAGAGTCCAGCGTTCAGTGCCGGGTGAGACTGCGGTCCACAAGGTCCGCACCAGGATATCGTCCGAACCCGGGTCGGCGATATTGACCTCCAGGCACTCATACGTATTGACGGCAGTGAAAACGAGAGCTTGAGTTTTCATTTTTTCTCTCCTGGTTCCTGATGCATGGACTCAGATTGCAAACACGATCTTCATGGCTTCTTTACGTTCGATCATCTCAAAGCCTTGCGCAATCAGGCGCAGGGGCAGGCGATGCGAATAGAGGTCGTCGAGGCGGATCATATTATGGCGCAGGGCGGAGAGGAAGTACTCGTGCGTCCAGACCTCGCCGGTGCGCCCGGCCAGCAACTTGTCGGCGGGGATATGCCGTTCCGCGGGGTCGTCGGCGGGGTAGGTCGCGTAGGGGCTGACCTTGCCGTCGGCGGCCAGAGCGGGCAGGCATTGCGCAATGTACTGGGGCGAGCCGGTGGCGTCAATCAGGCGGGAGACGCCCTTGCCGCCGGTGATTTCCCGAACCACCTCGGGCAAGGATTGTTTTTCCGTATTGATCACATAGTCAGCGCCGATTTTGGCGGCGGTGGCCAGCTGGCAGTCTTTGCGGGCGGCGACGATCAAGGGGTAGCCGCCGAGCAGCTTGATGCCGCGACAGAAGGCCAGTGCTACTGATCCAGCCCCCAGCAGCAGAGTCGGGGTGTTCAAGGTCACTCCGACGCTGTGGGCGAAGCCGGTGACTTCCTTGAGCGTGATCAGCTGCACTGCGGCCGCAGGATCGAGGTTCAGTTCGCCCGGGATGGTCAACTGGTACTGGGAGTAGCTGTTGGCTGGTGCGGCGGGGTCGTCAGCCTGCCAGGCTGTGGCATCGGTCACCAGGCCGTACTCTGCGAAGCCGCCCCACATTGAGCTGAAGCCGCCGATGCTGTCGCCGGGATAGACCGGAGTGGGCCGGAAGACGACGTCGCCAAGACGGTACTGCTTGACTTTTTTGCCGACCTCGACCACCACCCCGAGGCTCTCGTGGCCCAGAACGCCGGGGTACACCTGCGCCCAGGGCAGCTGGTTGTGGATATGCTTCCGGTCGGTGCCGGTGCAGGAGGCACAGACGAGATGCCGGCACAGGCACTGGTAATCGTTGGGCCGGGGCATCGGGATGTCCTCCAGCCAGACTTTGCCCGCGCCGTCAGTAATCGCTGCTTTCATGCTTTACTCCTTTGCTGTAATGGGATGTAAGAATGTAAGAGGATGTATCCAGAATGCTTCAGCATGAATCCGGGAAGACATACCGTTTGCGGCGCAGGGTTATTTTGCCGTATTCGATGGCTTGCTGCGGGCAGCGTTGCAGGCAGGCCATGCAGTGGATGCAGTTGCCCTGCCAGCGTGGCCGGCCATTTTCAAGGCTGATGTTGTTCAGGGGGCAGAGCCCCGCGCACGTCCCGCAGCCATTGCATTTGGCGGTAGTATGGAATTTGCGGTCATTGACCCGCCGGGCGAACAGTGCGCCGAGGCAGTGGGTGAAAAAACCTGCCAGCAGCCCGCGTTTGACCACGAATTCTTTTTTGCCGGCCAGAATGGCGGCGGCGATCTGAGGCAGCAGGGCCTCGGCGGCGGTGATCTTGCGCCTGAGCCGACTATCCGGTTCCCGCCCGGTCAGAAGGATATAATTCTCCGGCATCAGCACGGAGTAACAGCTGTCCAGGCGGATGAACTGGCGCAAAAAGGCGAAAGTATCGCCGGCAAAGCCGCCCATGGTACAGACTGCGAATACATAGCACCCTGCCGGTGGTGGCGGCAGTTGATTGAGAAAATTGAGCACCACCCGCGGCGGACGCCAGGCGTGGACCGGAAACACCAGGCCCAGGCGCTCGCCAGGCGCCAGCGGCGCTGGCTGGCGAGCGCTTTTCAGGTATGTGCTCATATCCTCGCACTGGTCGGCGGTCGCGGCGGCAAGCGTGTGCGCCACCCAGGCGGAGTTGCCGGTGGCGGAAAAATAATAAATCATAGCGAAGGCACCTCGAGTTCTTCAGAAACGGAGAGTGACGAGGAACAGCAGCCGGAGCAGGTCAGCAACAGAACCGGCCCAGTGATAATCTATCCTGTAAATCAAAAACCACAATTGTTTTTTTGCCCCGGTGCGGAATTTTTGCCTTCGCATACTCCTCGGTGCCCGCCGGAGTCTTCTTCTGGGGCCTCTCCTCACCACCGTCGATTGAATTTTTCTCCGGG
The DNA here is from genome assembly GCA_012515455.1 of Oligosphaeraceae bacterium. Lineage (GTDB taxonomy): Bacteria > Verrucomicrobiota > Lentisphaeria > Oligosphaerales > Oligosphaeraceae > JAAZIZ01. Next base: position 2,832 of record JAAYYJ010000155.1, on the reverse strand, counting down.
CTGGCTATATTTGCTGCATGCCGGCATAAAGTCACGCTTGCCATGGTCCCGATCCCCATGACAGCGGACTAAAAGAACATTGCATCAGCTGGAGAGCAGCGCTATGAAGATTTTCGATGTCCACACTCATGTCTTTCCCGACAAAATTGCTTCTGCTGCTCTAGCGCATCTGCAGCAGAAATCATATGGCATTCCGGTGTATACTGACGGTACTGGTGCCAGCTTGCTGCAGCAGGCCAGTGCGGCTGGCTACAGCGGCTGGCTGAATTGTCCGGTAGTCACCAATCCGCGGCAGATGCGGTCGGTCAATGACTGGGCGGCGGAGTGGAATGTCTGGCCGCATCTGTCCCTAGGCGGCATTCATCCGGATGCCGAGGATGCCGACCGGGAGCTGTACCGCATCCAGGAGCTCGGTCTGCTGGGGGTTAAGTTCCATCCCGAGTACCAGGAATTTCAGCCGTTGGAGAAGCGCATGGAGCGCATCTGGAGCATCTGCGAAAAATTGTCTCTGCCGGTGCTCATTCACGCCGGGCAGGATATTGGTTTTCAGGGCAACGTGCATTCGCATCCGGCTGATTTTGCTGAATTATCGCGTCGCCATCCGGCGCTGGTCATCATCTGTGCGCACCTGGGCGGCTGGCGGGAATGGGATGAAGTCGAACGTTGTTTAGTCGGGCAGAGGGTTTTTCTGGATACCTCGTTCGCCCAGATGTATATGCAGGACCAGATGCAGTTCAAGCGTATTATTCTCAACCACGGCAGTGAAAAAATACTGTACGGCACCGACTCGCCCTGGCGGAATCTGCATGACGGGGTGGCGGAAATCGTCGCCCTGGGATTAAGCCCGGCCGAGCAGGAGAATATCTTCTGGCGCAATGCGGCGCGGATTTTCCCTTTCCCCCAGCAATGAGGCGTTTATGACCCGCGAAGAACTGCTGCTGCTGGACTTGCCGGCGCTGGGCAGACTCTGCCGGACGGATACGTACCGTGGCACTGGTCCCGGGGGCCAGAAACGCAACAAGACTGAAAGCGCAGTGCGGGTCACGCATCCGGAGAGCGGTCTGTCGGCCTTCGACGATGAGACGCGTTCGCAGCATACCAATAAAGAGCATGCGTTGGAAAAACTGCGGCTGCAGCTGGCAGTACAATTGCGACAGGCGCCTCAAGTCTGGACGGGAGTGTGCCCGGCGCTGAGCAACCACCGCTATGCGCTCTGGCTGGGAGTGGTCTTTGACGCCTTGCAGGCCGCGGATTTCAAAATCGCCGCCGCAGCAGAATTTTTAGGTCTGAGCACCAACCAGCTGGTCAAGCAGCTCGCGCGCGATCCGTTCGCCTGCCAGCAGGTCAATCAGGAGCGCCTGGCCCGGCAGCTGCCGCCCCTGCGCTGGTGAGAGTCACCGCGCGGCGGTTTTTTCGCCCAAGTCGCCGTTGGGCAGGTGCAGACCGCCGTCGGCATAGATGATTTGTCCGGTCAGGGAATAGGTCTCGGCCAGGAACAGACAGGCACGGCAGAGGTCAGCCAGGTCCACCGCGGCCCGCATGGGTACGTTCTGGAGCAGACGTTGCATCTTCTCCATGGGCACATTGGGGGGCGGCAGGACCAGACCCGGAGCCACGGCGTTGACGCGGATATCGGGGGCCCATTCCAAGGCGCAGGCCTCGGTGGCATCGCGCAGGCTTTTTTTGGCCAGGGCGTAAGCGCCTCCGCCAGGGTCGGCCTTGCTGATGCTCTGGTCCAGGATATTGATGATATTGCCGTTGCGGCAGTGGCGGCGGAAGCTCTGCATCAGGAAGAATGGCGCGGTGAAATTGATGGCGTAGTCGGTCTGCAGCTGCGTCCGGGAGATATCCTGCAGGGGCCGCCGGTGGTATTCCGAGGCGTTGTTAATCAGGCAGTCCAGATGTCCGGCCTCAGCCAGTACCTGCGGCAGCATACTTGCCGTGAATTGCTCGTCCAGCAGGTCCCCCCGTAGCAGAAGATGGCCTTTTGCGATGCCGCCGAGCTCGGCAAAGAGCGCCTGAGCCTCGGGCAGAGAGTGCCGGCAGTGAATGGCTACCCGCCAGGCGTGACTGGCGAAATGCCGGGCAAGCGCGGCGCCCAGACGGCGGGCGGCACCGGTGATAAGCACTACTGGCTGGCGGTCTGCGGGGGTGTTCATGTTGTTTTCTTCAAGCCCGGGGATGGAAACGCTGATGTGCGGCAGCGAGGCGCGAGGTGTCCGCATGGGTGTAAATCTGGGTGGTGGCGATATCGGCATGGCCGAGCATTTCCTGGATGATCCGCAGGTCTGCGCCGTTGCTCAGCAGGTGGGTGGCGAAGGAATGCCGCAGGATATGCGGGTAGATATTCTTGCTGATGCCGGCCCGCAAGGCGGCTTCCTTGACCAGCATCCAGACCCGGGCCCGGGTCAGCGGCTGCCCGGATTTGGAAACGAAGAATGTGAGCGCCCGGCCCGAGGGGTCCAGGCAGGGGCGGGCTTTCTGCAGGTAGCGCCCCAGAGCTTTCCAGGCGCTGCGCCCGAAAGGCACCAGACGCTCCTTGCTGCCTTTGCCGCTGACCTGGACTACTCCGCGCTCAAAATCGACCTTGTCCAGCCGTAAGGAAGTGATCTCCGAAGCTCGCAGCCCGGACGCATAAAGCAGCTCCAGCAGTGCACGATTGCGGATTTCTAATGGAGAGTTGGCTTTGAAGGCTCCCAGCAATGCTTCGACTTCGCTGAGATGGAGAAATTCCGGCACCAGCTTCCAGAGTCTGGGGCTGTCCATCACGTCGGTGATATCAGCTGCGATGACACGCTCCCGGGTCAGATAGCGGAAGAACATCCGGATGGA
>JAAYYJ010000154.1 GCA_012515455.1 Oligosphaeraceae bacterium | reverse complement strand
TGACCAGTCCGGGATCATCTCCGGGGTTATATTCGGCGCCGGGACGGGGTTGTCCACCGAATGGATTACGGCGTTGTAGGCTACCACCATGGCTTCCAACAGACTGTTGCTGGCCAGGCGGTTTGCTCCATGCAGGCCGGTACAGCCGACTTCTCCGATGGCATAGAGACGTTTAACCGTCGAGACGCCATTCACGTTGGTGCGGACGCCACCGCAGCAGTAATGCGCGGCCGGGACCACGGGGATCAGGTCGGTGGCCATATTGATGCCGAATTTCAGGCATTCATTGAAGATATTGGGGAAGCGCTTGCGCAAGAATTCCTCGCTGTGCTTACGGATATCCAGATAGGCGCAGGGCTGTCCGGTGCGCTTTAATTCATTGTCGATAGCCCGGGCCACGATATCCCTGGGGGCGAGGCTCTCCAGCTGATGGTAGTTCTCCATAAAGGTCACATAGTCGTCGCTTTTGCGGATCTTCAGTATCGCGCCTTCGCCCCGGACCGCCTCGCTGATCAGAAAGGACTTCGCGTGTGGATGGAACAGTATGGTGGGGTGAAACTGATAGAATTCCATATTGCTGATTTCTGCGCTGGCGCGGTAGGCCATGGCCACGCCGTCGCCACAGGCCACATCAGGATTGCAGGTACATAGATAGACCTTGCCGGCCCCACCGGTGGCCAGCAGGGTAAATTTGGCCAGGAAGGTCTTGATGATACCGCTGTTCTTGTCAATCACATATGCCCCCAGGCAGCAATTCTCGCCTTGCCATTCGATGTGCCGGGTCGAGATCAAATCCACTGCCAGGTGCTGTTCGAGGAGCTGGATATTGGGGTTCTCCCGGCAGCGGGCAAGGAGCACATCACTGACCTCACGGCCGGTGATGTCCCCGGCATGCAGGACCCGCCGCGCGGAATGTCCGCCTTCCCGGCCCAGGTGGAACTGGTTGCCCTCCGTAGCAGAGACATTGCTTTCGACATCTTTTTGCAGGGTGAAATGCAATCCCAGCTGCTGCAAGTCCCGGACCCGGTCCGGCCCGGCTTTGATGATTGCCCGCACGGCATCCTCATGGCAGAGTCCGGCTCCGGCCACCATAGTATCCTGGATATGAGCCTCGAAGCTGTCTTCGCGGTCGACCACGCAGGCGATTCCTCCCTGGGCGTAGCGGGTATTGCATTCTTCGGCCCTGGTTTTGCTGACCACTGTCACCTTGCCGTGCTTGGCGGCTTCCAGCGCGGCGGTCAGTCCGGCCAGTCCAGAACCGATGATCAAGTAGTCACAGATTATCCGTTTTTCGGATGGAATAGTGTTAGTCATTTTGATTGATCCTGTTTGTGAAAATCCCGGTCCTGCAATTCGTCCGGCAGTTCGGAAGAGAAAGTCCAGTTGAGGGTATTGTCCTTCGCCTGCATGGTGCCGTTTTGCCCCTTGATGTGCAGCGGAGCCAGATCACCCCGCAAGCCATTCTCAGCGAGAGTGTATCCGGTTCTGGTGGTGAACAGGGAGAGGAAGCGTATCTCCTGGCCCTGGGCCGGGGCGGCCGCGCAGCGCCGCAGCTGCTTCACCGGCGGATTGGCATAAGGATAAAGTCTGGGCAGTGCGCTTTCCCAGCCGATAGTGCAGTAGCTGCCGGTGCTCGCCTGACCATCACCGGCAAATTGCAGAGTCGCGCTGATGCCCTGCTGTTCCAGTGTCCAGACCTGATCGGTCAAGGTCTCTTCGCCCAGGCCATTGAACAGGCATTCAATCTGAGTCAGGCTGGTCTCCGCCTGAGCCACGACCCGGTCCACGACGAGTATAAAGGCATCAATTTTAAGCAGAATGGTGCGGAACCAGGCCAGCCCCTCGATACCGCCCAGGCAAGTCTCCAGAAACGCATATTCGCCGATTCTCTGCAGTGGTGCCAGGTGAGCAAAATCGGGTGTGTAGTGCAGTTCACCGTCCGGGCGGTAGAAGAGCAGGGTGTTATGACAACGGGGGCCGATTTCACGGGTGCTGTAGCGCTTGCCCAGGTCAGTGATTTTGCTGTCGGCAGAATAGCCGTAGCCGTTGTCAACCAGCCAAATGCG
>JAAYYJ010000153.1 GCA_012515455.1 Oligosphaeraceae bacterium | reverse complement strand
AGTCCCAAGGAGAGCGGTTCTCTGGGCTGGGAGGATTACAAGCAGTCCGCCACAGCCCAGGATGGCGCCTATAAAAAGACTCTCAGCACGGTGCAGAGCCTGGCAGCGAAAGTCATTGAGCAGCGCAACACCCTGACCGCGAGCATTCTGGACAGCGCCAATGCCCTTAATTATCCGGCCGAAGTCGAACTGAACTCCGCGGACCTGAACAGCTTGGACAAATATGCCGAAAGCGCCGCTAAGATGGTCGCCCATGCCAAAGCAGTAGCTGAACGCGATGCCGCAATTGTGCAGAAAGTCAATGAAGTCGCAGTGGTGGTCAATGCCAGCATCGATGACGCGATACTGGCCCGGCCAGTGGTCACTGACGAAGCGGGGCAGACAAAGCCTGGCGACTATAAGGTGGATGAAGCTTTTGCCGACTTCAAACAAAAGGTCGAGGCTGTGCTTGACCGCTGCCAGCTGTTCAGTGCGGGGGTGATCGGCGCTGTAGCAGCCATCGACAAACACTCCTGGAATGAGGGATTGCGCCCTCAGACTCTGGCCAAGGCCGATGCGAACACCCTGCGGGCTCAGCTCGAGCTCTTGGCCGGCGACTGCCAGAAAATCAACGATTCGCTGAAACGACGTGAATTTCTGGAAGGCGAGTACGACAAACAGAAATCCGTGATTGGCGAACTGGAGGAGAAGCTGACCCGACTGGAGGGTGAGAATGAAAAACAACTGAGCCGGCTCAAGAAACTGGAAGAGCGGGTCGGCGTCGTTGATGCCGATCAGGGTGAGAAGGTGGAATCTTGGGATAGCATTGATCAGAATACCATCGGCAAGGTCATGCGGGTGAACCAGGATTTCGGATTCGTAGTGGTCGATTTGTCCGAAAAAAAGGTGATGCGTGACGTGCGCCTGGCGGTAACCCGCGCCGGCAATTATGTCGCGACTCTGGCGGTGATCAAAGCCATGCCCTACCAGTCCATTGCCGATCTGACCCACGGCAACATCGCGGACATCAAGGTCGGCGACGAAATCATCATCTCCGCCCGGCAGATGCAGCCAGAGCAGATTCTGCGCGGCGCCGCGTCCAGAGAAGACGATTCAACCGCGCCCGCCCCGGCGGAGCCTGAGACTGCCGCTCCGGCGGAGCCTGAGACTGCCGCTCCGGCGGCCGACAGCACCAACCTCTTTGGAGAATAATTATGAAAACTGTATTCGCAGTCTGTATGCTGGTCTCCTGCGTATGCATGTTGCTGGTGCTGATCATGCAGTTTCTGGAGATGAAGACTTTCTTTATTTTGTAAGGCCGGTTGCCGGAGCGGCAAAGGAATGCGACATGCGGATTTTGATGGCTGGAATAATGCTCCTCTGGTTAGCAACCCTGAGTTCCTGCGTCAGCATAAATGAGACTGACCCGGACAGCCCGTTGCCCTCAAACCGGCCGGCGGGCTGGGAAAGCACGACCCTCGGTGTGCCGATTTGAGTTCTTTGCCACCCGGTTGCTGCACCACACCACCGGAGGCGCGGGGCGCCGGGGAAATTATATTGCCTGCCGCTCGGGAGAGAATTCTCAATGGAGGAGGTTTCGCCTTCCTGGCAGTACGGACACCCGTACACAGTAGGCTCTGCCGCGAAATTTGCCTCTGCCAATGTGCTTGTATCAGGACTAATAAACCATGTTAGACAATCACAGATGCCGGCATTTGGCCATCGCCTGCGGTGGCACCGGCGGGCATTTCTATCCTACCTTGGCGGTCGCCAAAGAGTATACCTTGCGCGGCGGCAAGGTGACCCTGCTGGTCTCGGGTCGCCATGCCAAAGAGCAGATGGACATTGCCAGGTCGTATAACTTCAATGCCGTCAAGACCACCACAGTGCACTCACCGGAAAGCCTGTTCCAGTATTTTACTTATCCGGGCAAACTCTGGCAATGCGTGCGCGAAGTCCGGAAAATTCTGCTCGCGCTGGCCCCGGACGTCCTGCTGGGAATGGGCAGCTTTGCTGCAGTACCGGCCTGCCTGGCGCTGCCCAGGCAGCAGCTGCCCCTGGTGTTGCATGAGGGCAATGCCTTTATGGGTAAGGCCAATCGGCTGCTGAGCCGCAAGGCCTCCGCTATCGGACTAAGCCTGCCCCTGGCTGACCGACGGCAGCTGCATGGATGCTATGCGGAAATGGTCGGGATGCCTTTGCGGGAGGCCATCGTGCTGGCTGCCCAAATGCCGGCTCCGTCAGAATATTTTTTGCCCTCGCTGGGGCTCGACAACAGCCGCAAGACGGTCCTGGTCTTCGGCGGCAGTCAGGGCGCCAAGGCTGTCAATGAACTGTTCCGGGACAGCGCGGCGTTATTCTCCCCCTGGCAGGACCGCCTGCAGTTCCTCCATTTGACCGGCACGGACGACAACGCTGCCCTGCATGAGGCATACAAGGCGGCCGGGGTACCGGCCAGCATCCGGCGCGGCGACCCCAGCATTGAGAACTGCTACCGCGCCGCAGACCTGGTGCTTTGCCGTGCCGGCGCCTCGAGTATCTGCGAGCTGGCGCTCTTTGGCAAGCCGGTGGTTCTTATTCCCTTGCCGACCGCTGCTGACGACCACCAGCGCATCAACGCCGAGACTCTAGTTAAAGCAGGTGCTGCCAAGTACTTCCCGCAAGTGCAGGCCAATCCCGGCACCCTGCTGGCCTGCTTGCAGGACTGGCTGGATAACCCCGCGCCCTGGCAGGCCATGGGCGAGAAACTAAAGACCTTGGCCCGGCCCAGAGCCGCGACTGCATTGACTGACCTGCTGGAAAAATTCAGCGCCTGAAACGGCGGCGGCTCGACCGGCGTTCTCCCTTTCGGCTGCACTATTATTTACTCTGGCAGGCGCGGGCGCAACAATGCCTTCTGACGGTATTCGCCGACAATGCCAGCAGCAGTATAGCGGCCACCAGCAGTATGCAACCGATGCCAGCCAGCAGTTTTTCTTTTTCCCAGCGGCTGCCGATCAAGATTATCAGTGACCAGACACTGACTGTGGTCATCAAGAGCGCCGGCAGCATTCCGAACCACACCTTCCGGCCAGTCCGCAACAGCCATAAGGTCAGGACGATCAGGGTCAAAGCCGCCATCAGCTGATTGGCCGCCCCGAACACCGGCCAGATCCGCAGCACGCTGTCACTGAAAACCAGCACCCCCGACAAGACGATAATGATGCCGGTGCACACCCAGCGGTTAGCCATTACCTGCTGCCAGAGCGGCTGGCGGGCAGACACCGGAGCGCTCTCCTGGCGCATCTCCTGTACCCCATCCGTGGACCCTTGGCTGGACAGGAAGAGCTCCTGCCAGATAAAGCGGGCCAGACGGGCGGCGGTATCTAGGCTGGTCAGCATAAATGCAGATACCGACAGGCACAGGAAGCTGACCCCAAAATTATAGGGCAGTCCCAATTTGGCGGTAAAACTTGCGATTCCGCGCGCGAAAGCCAGTGTGGGAACAAAGTCTGCGCGGTAAAACATCCCCGCGAAATCATCATATTTCAGATATGCCACACTGGTGATGGCCAGAATGGCCAGGATGCCTTCGACCAGCATTGCGCCCATGCTCACGGGTTGAATATGCCGCTCGCTGGCGATTTGTTTGGAGGTTGTGCCGGATGACACCAGGGCGTGAAACCCGGAGCAGGCCCCGCAGGCGATAGTCACAAACAACAACGGCAGTAAATCCGGAATCAGGCGCAACTTGGATTCGGGCACCAGAGCCACTGGATTCACGAAAGCCGGCATGGAGAACTCAGGGCGGTAGCAGATCACGCCCACAATGCCCAGGAGCATGGTGCCAATCAGCAGATAGGAATTCAGGTAATCGCGGGGTTGCAGAAGTATCCACACCGGCAGAACCGACGCTACGAAGGCGTAATACAGCAGACCGAGGCGGGCTGCGGTGCGGGCGTTCTCAGCCGAGCCCAGCAACGCGGACAAATCCAGGGGGAAGACACAGCCCAGCCAGACGCACAGGAACAGCAACGGCACGAACACCGCGCTGGCTTCCGGCAAGGACAGCATCTTCTGCCGCAAGGCAACCGCGAAAAACGGGGAAACGAGAATAAACAGCACCGACGAAGTCGCCACTGACGGAGTGCTGACAAAGGTCTGGGCGACCATAATGGTGAAGACCGCCACGATCAGCAGCAGGGTAGCCAGGCAGAACAACAGGAAAATCTGCCGTCCCAGATAACCGAGTTCCCGTTCAATGATATAAGCAATTGAACGGCCTTCATTGCGGACCGACAGGAACATTGCGGCAAAATCATGCATCGAGCCCACGAATACGCAGCCGATCAGAACCCACAATGCCGCCGGGGCCCAGCCGAAGATGGCGGCAATCACCGGCCCCACAATCGGCCCCGAACCGGCAATCGAGGCAAAGTGGTGCCCGAACAGTACCGCGGCCGGGGCAGGACTGAAATCGTGCCCGTCCTGTTTGCTTAGGGACGGACACACGCGAGCAGGGTCGATGCCGAAACAACGGCAGAGATATTTCCCATAGACCCAGTAGGACAGAGCAAAAAATACTACCGCACCGGCAAACAAATACAGTCCATTCATAAGCGTCTGAGTCCCTCATTGCAAACTATGGCTGGAAATGCAGTAATGTACCAGCTGTGTCATTTTATGCAATTCCAGCTGGGCAAATCAAGAAATAAATCAGCTTGCCAGGGCAGGCAGTCCCAGGACCAATCCGTAAAGCATCAGCGAAGCAAGGCTTTTGGACGACTGCAGCGAACTTAGGAAGCATGAGTCTCGCAAAGCGGGACATAAGCTTTCGCATGCCCTTTTCGCCCTGTTTATGCCGCTGTGCGGGATTGGGTTGCGGCGGTGACCGGAAGCGCGGCGCGCGCGGCAGCCATCTCCCGCTGGCAAAACTGCGGCAGTCAGTATATATTATAAGATTTACACCACCATTTTTGTCTGTTCCTGAGGAATCATTTATTATGTCTGGCAAACGCATCCTGACCGGCATTCAATCTTCCGGCACTCTGCATTTGGGTAATTATTTTGGCACCATGCGTCAGTCGCTGGAGATGCAGGCTGACAACCAGTGCTTTTATTTTATTGCCAATTTCCATTCCTTGACCTCCATGCCCGAACCGGCATTGCTGCGTGAACGCACTTTCAATGTCGCCCTGGATTTCCTGGCCTGCGGGCTGGACCCGGAAAAAACCGTCTTCTTCCGGCAGTCAGATGTCCCCATTGTGCAGACATTGAGCTGGATTCTGAGCTGCATCTGCCCTATCGGGCTGCTGGAACGCTGCCATTCCTATAAGGACAAGCTGGCACACGGGCTGGAGGCCAACCACGGCCTGCTGGCATACCCGGTGCTGATGGCCGCCGATATCCTCCTCTATGATACCCAGGTGGTACCGGTCGGCAAAGACCAGAAGCAGCACCTGGAAGTCACCCGCGACCTGGCGTTGCGTTTCAACAATCATTATGGCGAAGGGCTGCTGGTTGTGCCCGAACCCATGATTCAGGAAGAAGTCGCGGTCGTGCCGGGCCTGGACGGGCAGAAGATGTCCAAAAGCTATGGCAATACGATTGAGATTTTCGGGGAAGGCAAGCCGGTGCGCAGCAAATTCATGAAGATTGTCACCGACTCCACTCCGCTGGAAGAGCCTAAAGACCCCGATAAGTGCAATGTGTTTGCACTCTACAAACTCATGGCCACCCCGGAAGAACAAGCTGAACTGCGGCAGCGCTACCGCGCCGGGGGGATGGGCTACGGCCATGCCAAAGAGGCGCTGTTCAAAAAATACAGTGAGTATTTTGCCGAAATGCGTGCTCGGCGCAAAAAGCTGCAGGAGAAGCCTCAGCTGGTGGAGGACATCCTCCAGGATGGTGCCGCCCGGGCGCGGGCAGTCGCCCAGAAGACCATGGAACGCATCCTGCCGGCTGTGGGTCTGTAACCCTGAGCCGGTTGGGTGGGGACGGCAGGGGACAATACCAGGCCATGGGCTTGGTCCCTGCCTGGTTGCGGAGGCCTCCACCCGGCGGTGGATTGCGTCAACGCTGTGGACTGCCACCTTCTGAAAAGCCCCCCCAGAAAAGCAGGCTTCGGGGGTCGCGCTTGGGCCGGCCTTTTTCCGTTCTGTGACCGGTCCGTTCCTGCCTCCCCCGGCCACAGGATTTTTCTCACCCCAATCAGTTTCGTGCCTCAGCGGGGCCAATCACCCGCAGTTTTTCCCAAACTGATTCATCTCTTCAGGATCAGACACCATGCAGTCTCACCACCATGAGCGGATTTTACTGACTGGCGGGGCGGGGTTGATCGGCAGCGCCATCTGCTGGCGCCTGAATCAGCTCGGCTGCCAGGATATCGTCATTGTCGATCATCTCGGCT
>JAAYYJ010000152.1 GCA_012515455.1 Oligosphaeraceae bacterium | reverse complement strand
TTTTGTGCCCGGCAGCGGCGGGGGGAGAGCTGGTTAGAGACTGCGTAGCTGGATGCGGGCCAGGCCGTCCGGCGCACCGGCTGCCAGCAGCGTCTCGCGGGTATAGCGGACATGGTCGCGGTGCCCGCCCTCTCGCCGGCGGCGCACCAGCTCGCGCTCGGAAAACAAGGGCAGCTCCAGGAACTGCGTGCCTTCCTCCGGGAGATCGTTGAGTGAGATGGCACAGGCCCCCCGGACAATTATTGCGGGTTTTTTGGTCTGCAGCAGATTCTTACTGGCATAGAGCAGCGGCAGCGCGGCTGCGTCTCCGCCCGGGAAAGCGTCGTCAATTACTTCAGCGCCTAATTTGATGATGTTTCCAGCCAGGTAGCGGGAGAACTCCTGGAGCTGCGCACGGCTCAGGGGGCAGCTCAGGCTCAATTCCAGCCCGAAGATATTGTCCACGCTTTCCTTGAACAGGATTTTCCGGCACCAGTCCGCCTGCTGCCAGTCCGCCCGGCCCTGCTGGAGGCTGATTTCCTTCTCGCAGCTGCGACTGGCGATAGAGACTCGCGGCCAGAGCAGAGCCGCCGACAGCAGGTGCCCAGTCTGCGTCTGGCTCTGCAAAGACGGCACCACGAGTTCGTGCAGAGTCAGCTCCAGGTCCCGGCGAGTCCGTACAGCCATAAAACCTCCAGTGCTTCAGTTGGGTATTTCGCTCATTTGCACCGGGCGACCCAGCTGCAGAGATTTCTCTGCCGCAAAAATAACCCGGTGGGTCTGGTACGCCTGTTCCAGTCCGGTCAAAGGCATGGGGCGGTCATTACGGATGCTGTCAAAGAAGGCCTGGAACTGGGGCTGGTAGGGATGGTCCAGGACGTCTCCTGAGTCAAGCAGCGCGGTCTCCAGGGTGGTCCACTTGTCCGGGCTCAGTCCCGGCAGGGCGCGGCTGCAGAATTTATTATCCAGGATGCTGCCCTTGCTGCCCAGGAACTGGAAGTGGAAATAATACGGCTGCAGGCAGTCGACCGAGGCGGTGACCTTACCGATCTTGCCGTCGGCGAATTTGAGGATGCTCACGCTGCAGGCGGGGAATTCGTATTCGCGAAAACACTCCGCCTTGCTTTGGCTGGCATAGCTGCTGACTTCCAACACCGGTGCAGTCATGGCCAGCAGCAGTGCATCCAAGGCGTGGCAACCGCCGCTGAGCAGAGCGCTGCCGCCGCCGTCCCGGCGGCAGCTCCAGGGGAACTGCCCGTACCATGGTCCGATGCCGTGATAATAGTCTGCCTCGCCATAATGGAGGTCACCGATCAGGCCCTGGTCAATCACCGCTTTGAGCAGGGTCAGCTGCTGACTGAAGCGGCATTCGAAACCCACGCAGACCTTGACCCGGCTGCCCCGCCAGGCATCATAGATGGCTTTGGCCTGCTCCTGGCTCAGAGCGATAGGTTTTTCAATATACACATGCTTGCCGGCCTGAATCGCCGCAATCGCCTGGGCCGGATGCAGAGCATTGACGCTGCACAGGGACACCACATCGATATCAGGATCAGCCAGCAGTTCCTGGTAATCACTGTAGACCACCGGTTTGTCGAGGCCGTAGCGGGCCGCGACCGCCTCCGGCGTCGGCCCGCGCCGGCTGCAGACGGCGCGGACTCTGGCGCCGCGGCTGGCCTGCACGGCCTCGATATGCGCACCTGCAACCCAGCCCAAACCGACTATGCCGACCCGTAATTCAGACATGCGACCCCCTGAGCTGGCGGCGCCGGCACTGCCCGGCGCGGTGATTGAACTGCAAATCAGAACTGCGCTGGCCGGAAAAACTAGCCGCGCAGAGACTCCTTGTCCTCCGGAGTCAGAATTTTTTCGAACTCAATCTTGTTCAGCGATTTCAGATATGCTTCGAGGGAGGTGATTTTACCTTCCTTGAACAACTTCATCAAGGTATTATCCATGCTCTGCATCCCTGCCCCGGAGGACTGCTCGATGATGCTGCGGATATTGGCGATAGCCCCTTCGCGGATGGTCGCGGGCAGGCCCTCATTGCGCAGCAGCACTTCGTGGCAGGCGACGCGGCCTTTGCCGCTGGCGGTCCGGCAAAGCAGCTGCGACACGACTGCAGCCAGGGACTGCGCCAGCATGGCCCGGATTTGCGGCTGCTGGTCGCAGGGGAAGGAATCGATGATCCGGTCGATGGTCTTGGGGGCGTTATTGGTATGCAGGGTACCAAAGACCAGAATTCCCATGGTAGCGCAAGTCAGAGCCAGGTTGATGGTCTCCTGGTCGCGCATTTCGCCGACCAGGATGATATCCGGGTCGGCCCGCATGGCTCCCCGCAAAGCGGTGCCGAAGCTTTTGGTATCCGGACCGACCTCGCGCTGGACGATTACGGAATGTTTGTTCGGATGCACGAATTCGATGGGGTCCTCAATGGTGATGATATGCTTATCCTGGGTATCGTTGATGTAGTCGATCATCGCCGCCAGGGTGGTGGATTTGCCGCTGCCGGTCGGTCCGGTCACCAGCACCAGGCCGTTCTTGTTCTCGCAGATATTGCGCAGGATGGGCGGGAGTTTCAAGGCATCGATGGACATGATTTTTGTGGGGATCACCCGCATCACCGCTGCCGGACCGTAGTAGTTGTTCAGGTAGTTCACCCGGAAACGGGCCAGGCCCTTGATTTCATAGGCGTAGTCCATGTCCCAATTTTTGACATACCATTCCCAGCGCACCGGCGGAGCGACTTCTTCCAGGATGCGCAGCATCTCCTCAGGGGGGATGGGGTCCCGTTCGGGCAGCGGCACCAGATTGCCATGCAGGCGGATTTTCGGGGTCATGGTAGAGCACAAATGCAGGTCCGAGCCGCCCAGCTCAATCATCTGCCGCAGTAGATCATCCAAATGCAACATCGTATACTCCTTTTCCTGCGGCTGCTTCAGCTGCGCCTGCCTTTGCCGAAATTTTGTGCTTCCCTGGCCTGCATCTGCCGGATCAGGTCGGGGATCTTGATATAGGGCAGAGTTTGTTCAAAGCTGCGCTTGCCGTCCATGAAGAGGTCGAACATACTCTGCTCCATGGTGCTCATGCCGATATTGCGGCTGGTTTGGATGGTGGAATTGATCTGGTAGGTCTTGCCTTCCCGGATCAGATTGGATACTGCCAGGGTACTCAACAGGATTTCGGCGGACATGCACACGCCGGTGTCATCGAGGTTCGGGTGCAGCTGCTGGCAAATAACCGCCTTCAGACTCTCCGCCACCATCGACCGGATCTGCGACTGCTGATTGGGGGGGAAGACATCCAGCACCCGGTCCATGGTGGAGGGGGCGCTGCTGGTATGCAGGGTACCGAAAACCAGGTGCCCGGTCTCGGCCGCCCGGATAGCCATCTCAATGGTCTCCAGGTCCCGCAGCTCACCGATGACGATGATATCCGGGTCCTCGCGCAGGACTGCCCGCAAGGCATTGCTGAAGCTCTTGGTATGCCGCCCCAGTTCGCGCTGGGTGACATTGCAGTTTATGGAGCGGTGGATGACTTCAATCGGGTCTTCAATGGTGACAATGTGGTCCTCGCGGTTGCGATTGATGAAATCGACCAGAGTATTCAGGGTCGAGGATTTGCCGCAGCCGGCCGGGCCGGTGATCAGGACCAGGCCCTGGTTATGGGCGGTAAGTTTTTCGATGACCTCGGGGTTTTTGAAGCCGAGCTCGGCGATGCTCTTGACGGAGGCATCGATGACCCGGTATGAGCCGGCCACGCCCAGGCGATGCTTCATCACGTTGGTCCGGTAGCGCTCCTGGTCCGTGATTTTCAGGCTGTAATCGAGCTCATGATTTTCCTCAAATTGCTGCCGCTGTTCTTCGTTCAGGCAGCACAGATTGAGCATCTCAGCGGCCTTGGCAGTGAGCACCCGCTGTCCGGGCAGGAGATAGATTTTGGTGAAGCGGCGTACGAAGGGATATGCCCCGGTTGAGATATGGATATCGCTGCAGCGGCACTGGCGTCCCCGGCTGAGGAAGTCAGCCAGCAGTTTCCTCTGCCCTTCGAGGGGCAGGTTTTCGACTTCGGCCAGGACCGGCCAGCCATTCAGCCAAGCCGCGGCGCTGTCCGGCAGCGGCGCGGCGGCGCTGATTTCCGGCGGCTCTTCGTGCTTGGCGCTGGCGGTCGCTGCCTTCTCAGCAGGTTTTTCGACAGTTGCCGGTTCACCTTGCGCGGTAGTCTCTGGACCAGCAGCCTCAAAGATGCTATAGGGAGGAGCAAAGACCTTGGCCTCCTCTCTCGCCATGGCGGCCAGATTCTGCAGCTGTGCGCCATCGCTGCAGAGATTGTTCTGCTGCACTACTTCCAGGAAGATTTGCATTCCCGGGGTGAGTTTATTTTCCTCCAGGGCCTCCATCACCGCCACACAGGTCGGGGGATCAAGCAATCCCTCCTGCACTGCATGATAGCATAACCAATCGATTTCCCTGGTGACTGAATTTTTATCCATCATGATCTCCGGCGTTACACGGCTCAGCCGGGCGCAAAGCCAGCCTGTGCTGGCCCCGGCGGCAAAAAGCAAGCACGCTGGCAACCATTGTCAGCGCGAAAGAGGGCAGTGCAGGCCCGCATTCCCGGGGGGGCGGAAACAACTGCCTGGGGGGAGTGGCGGAGCCGCCTATCCCTGCGCAGCTTGTGCGTTCAAAGTGATGCGGATGCTCAGCTTCGCCGACTTGATGCCGGATTCCGCCAGGCTGGGCAGATGCAGGCCTTGAATGCGCTGCAGCAGCGTCTCCGCAGCCTGATTCATGGCCGCGGAACTGGAGCGGCGCGAAATACGCGGCAGGGTAATTCTGCCGTTGGCCAAAACCGTAAACACAATCTCCACGGTGGAGGATTGTGCCTCGTCCAGGTCTCCCCGGGAAGGTCCGACCTCATCCCAAATCGGTGCCAGCCGGGGATTTACCACCTGATCGGCATAATTTACCGCCTCGCGCTCGGCCAGGGTCATGACGCTGCCAGACGGAGAGCCATTAGACGGGGAGTTGCGGGGAACGCTGACCGACTTGGAGACATTATGCAGCAGCCGGCTGCGAATATTGCTGCTCGACTCGGCACGCGCCGGAGGCCTTCTCGCTGGCACCGCTGAACCCTGGACCTTGGCCGTACGCAAACGCTCAGCCAAAGACGGAACTCGAGGCTTGCTGGAGGACGCCTGAGGCGGCTCAGGCTTGGGCGGCGCAGGCTTGGGCGGCGCAGGCTTGGGCGGCGCAGGCTTGGGCGGCGCGGGCTGGGGCGGCGCGGGCTGGGGCGGCGCGGGCTGGGGCGGCGCGGGCTGGGGCGGCGCGGGTTCCGGCGGCGCGAGCTCCGGCGGCG
>JAAYYJ010000151.1 GCA_012515455.1 Oligosphaeraceae bacterium | reverse complement strand
GACCTTGTCCATGGCCTCAGCCAGTATTTCACCAATGGTGGTGTCAGAGTTGGCGGAGATGGTCGCGATCTGAGCAATCTGAGCCCGGTCTTCGACCTGCTTGGACATCTTCTGCAGCTCATCAACGATGGCAGTCACCGCTTTATCAATACCACGCTTCAGACCCATCGGGTTGGCGCCAGCAGTCACGTTCTTCAGACCTTCCCGGAAAATGGCCTCGGCCAGCAGCGTGGCCGTAGTGGTGCCGTCACCGGCGTTGTCGTTGGTCTTGCTGGCCACTTCCTTGACCGTCTGGGCACCCATGTTCTCGAAGGGATCAGCCAGCTCGATCTCTTTGGCTACGGTCACGCCGTCCTTGGTCACCGTCGGAGCACCGAATTTCTTGTCGATGATGACATTGCGGCCTTTCGGACCCAGAGTGGTCTTCACCGCTTTGCTCAGTGCACTCACACCCGCCATGAGAGCCTGACGACCGGCGTTGTCATATTGAATTTGCTTTGCAGCCATGATTGATTTTCTCCTGATTTTTTTAAGTTGGGATGGATTTGAGGTCATTCAGCAGACAATGGCCAGAATGTCGCTGGCATTCAGAATCTTGTATTCCTTGTCATCGAGCTTGATCTCGGTACCGCCGTATTTGGAGGTCAGGACGATGTCACCGACTTTGACTTCGGCGGGAATCAAGACGCCTTTGTCATCACGCTTGCCAGGACCGACCGCGATCACCTTGGCCTGCTGCGGCTTCTCTTTAGCGCTGTCAGGGATGTAGATACCACCCTTCACCACTTCCTTTTCTTCGATGGCTTCGACCAACACCCGGTCGCCGAGAGGCTTAACTTGCATTGCCATAACTTGTCTACTCCTTTTTTGGGTTGCTTTAACACGGGACAATCCCGTAATTGCTGCTCAATAACACGGCCCTTATTTGGTCTCGACGTCAATCACGTCGTCATCATCCGCTTTTTTGCCCTGGCCGCCAGCGGCAGAACCAGCGCCGCCCTGTTGCTGCTTCATGAATTCCGCAAACTGCTCCGGGTTCACCCCGCCAGGGCCGCCGGCCGCACCGCCCTGCGGATTGGCGTTCTTGTAGAGCTCCTGCGCAAAAGCGTGCATATTGCTCTCGAGCTCTTTCATGATCTCCTGCATCTGAACCGTATCATTGGCCTCCACGGCCTTCTTCAACTTCTCAATGCCGGCAGTAATCGGGGCCTTGATGTCCTCGGGTATCTTCTCGCCATTATCCTTCAGCTGACGCTCAGTCTGATAAATCATCGACTCGGCGCTGTTCTTGGTGTCAATCTGCTCGCGCTGCTTCTTGTCCTCATCAGCGTGCACCTGGGCGTCATTGACCATCTGCTTGATCTGATCCTCAGTCAGACCGGAACTGGCCGTAATGGTGATCTTCTGCTCCTTGCCGGTGCCCAAATCCTTGGCCGAGACATTCAGGATGCCGTTGGCATCGATGTCAAAGGTCACCTCAATCTGCGGCACCCCCCGCGGAGCCGGCGGAATTTCATCCAGGCGGAACCGCCCGATGGTCTTGTTGGCATTGGCCATCTGACGCTCACCCTGCAGGACATGGATGTCGACCGAGGGCTGGCTGTCCGAAGCAGTACTGAAAATCTCACTCTTGCGGGTCGGAATCGCGCTGTTGCGCTCAATCAGCTTGGTGAACACCCCGCCCAGGGTCTCAATGCCCAGGGACAACGGCGTCACATCCAGCAGCAGCACGTCATTGACTTCACCCCGGAAAACACCGCCCTGAATGGCCGCGCCGACCGCGACTACCTCGTCCGGATTCACACCCTTGTTGGGGACCTTCTTGAAAATCTCCTCCGCCAGCTTCTGAATCCGCGGCATGCGGGTCATGCCGCCGACCAGGATGACTTCGTTGATCTCAGAGGCGGACAGACTCGAGTCGCGCAGGCAGTTCAGACAGGGAGCTGACGAACGCGCCGACAGGTCCTCAGTCAGCTGCTCCAGCTTGGACCGGGTCAGTGTCTGGGTCAAATGCTTGGGGCCGGACTGGTCCGCAGTAATGAACGGGAGGTTGATCTCAGTGCTGTTGCTGCTCGACAGCTCACACTTGGCCTTCTCAGCGGCTTCCTTCAGACGCTGCAAAGCCATCGGGTCCTGACGCAGGTCGATGCCGTTCTCACGCTTGAATTCGGTCACCAGCCAGTTGATTACCGCCTCGTCGAAGTCGTCACCGCCCAAATGCGTGTCGCCGTTGGTCGCCTTGACTTCAAAAACGCCGTCGCCGAGCTCGAGGATGGAAATATCGAACGTACCCCCGCCCAGGTCATAGACCGCAATCTTCTCGTCTTTCTTCTTGTCCAGGCCATAGGCCAGCGAAGCCGCAGTGGGCTCGTTGATGATGCGCTTGACTTCCAGACCGGCAATACGACCCGCATCCTTGGTCGCCTGACGCTGGCTGTCGTTGAAATATGCAGGAACGGTGATCACCGCTTCGGTAATGGACTCGCCCAGATAAGCCTCGGCATCTGCTTTGAGCTTCTGCAGTATCATGGCCGAAATCTCGGGCGGAGAATAATTCTTGTCGCCAATCTGCACATGCGCATCGCCATTCTTGGCCTCAACCAGCTTGTACGGTACCAAGCCGATGTCTCGCTGAATCTCACTGAATTTGCGACCCATGAACCGCTTGATGGAAAAAAGCGTCTGGGTGGGATTGGTCACCGCCTGACGCTTGGCCTGAGCACCTACCAGACGCTCGCCATTCTTGGCAAAAGCAACTACCGACGGAGTCGTGCGGCTGCCCTCAGCATTCGGAATCACGACCGGCTCGCCACCTTCCATCACCGCCATGCAGGAATTCGTGGTTCCTAAATCAATGCCTAAAATTTTACTCATGATGATTTCCAATTCTGTGTGCTGAAAAAAACATACAGATAGGAATACTAGCAATCACCATGCCAAGTTTTAGAACAGGCATTCCTGGGGCGGACCTTCACCGCCGTGCCGACACTGTGCCACTAACTGGCGCAAATCCGTGTCACAGTGCGACAATCTGTCACAACTGGGCCAGGCGCACGCCCTGCAGGGTAAAATCCGCCGGTCCGGCTACCAATCCGGGGATGTTCCTGACAAAAAACGGCGCGTCGCCGCCGACCGCCAGTACGCTGCAGGCAGTGAATTCCGGCAGGGCCCGGGTACGGGCAATAATTTCCCGGACTGCGCCGAGCAACCCCAGGTCGACGCCGGCCTGGATGGCCTGCGCGGTATTCTTCCCGCAGGGCGCAGGGAGATCATCATCCAGGGGTATTTCCGGCAGCTGGGCGGTAAAAGCCGCCAGGGCGCGGCGCTGCAGCGCCCGGCCGGGCAGGATCACCCCGCCACGGAACAACGCGCCGTGCGCGACCGCCTCGCTGGTGATGGCACTGCCGCAGTCGAGGACCAGCACCGGCGCTCCGCCACAGCAGTGCACCGCAGCGGCAGCATTAGCGATGCGGTCGGCCCCCAGGGTGGTGGTGTCATAACTGGAGAAATCCAGATTGGGGTAGGCGCGGCAGGACACGAAAGCGATGCGCTCTCCGAGGCGCTCCTGCAGGGCCTGCCGCAGCGCCGGCACCACGCAGGCGGCCAGCAGCCGACAATGGGGGTCATCCTGGCGCTGCAGGAATGCCGGCAGGGCTTCCGGCAGGCGGGGGCTGTCCAGGGTGCTGATTTCGCCCACTCCCAGGTCGGTCTCGGGCGCGATCTGGGTATGGGTGTTACCGATATTCAACAGCAGGCGCATGGTCTTCTCAGGGCTCAGGAATTTCCTGCAGGGTAATGCCATCGAACCAGACGGTGCCGGTGGCATTGAGCAGATAGGGCTTGATATATGATGTTTTCTGGCCCTGGTTGGTCTCCGGGCCAGTGGTGAACTCGAAGCTCTGCCGGAACCAGTCCCGGGTGCCGACGTAGAAATTCTGCGGGAACCAGAGATTGCGGTCGCTCCAGATATTCAGGTTCGCGCCGCCGCCTCTGGCCGTCGGCACGATGTCCCGGTGCTTGATATAGAAGGAGAGACGGTACCTGGTCCCGGGCTTGAGCTCGGGCAAGGACTGCGCCGCGCCGAACAGACAACCCTGCTCTGCCTCCAGGCGCAGGCTGCGGTCGGCGAACACGAAGGTGCTGCGGTCCAGCGAGGGATGCGTGCCCGGCAGAGTCCGGTAATCGCTGATCCAGTTGCCGAACACGTTGTGGCCTTGCGGCTCAACCGCGAAGGTGCCGTCCCGCACCAGCGAGCGTTCCTCAGGCAGGGCATTCAGAATGGTGCCGAAATTCTCCAGCTCGTGAAAAGACCCCTCCAGGAATGGTGACCAGCTGTAGAGCTCAGAGCCGCTGACCACCCGGTTGCGGCAGAAATTCGCGACCCAGCCATCCTCGGCGAAGGCCCCCAGGCCGGCTTTCGGGAGCACGATCTCGGCCTGCCAGGCGCCGTCGGCGAGCGCGGTCTTGACCCGCAGATTGCCGTTCCAGCTCCAATCGCCGATGGTCTTCTTGCCCAGGCAGGTCCGGGACGCATCGCTGACACAGCCGAGGGAATTGATGATGAACTGGAAGTAGTGCTTGCGGTCGCCGCTGGGATTGATGAATATCTCCAGCCCGTTGTCAATCCAGACCTCCTGGTCGTCAAATTCACGCTGCGTGGCCACCACCCGGGCGAGCTCGGGCTCGGCACAGTGGTAGAACAGGTAAATGTGCTCCGCGTCCTGAGCCAGCCGCACCGTGCTGGCCAGGAGCGGGGCCCCCTCAGGATGATCCAGGGCCTGCAGATGCAGGACACTGGCCGAGCCCCAGAATGCCTCCGCGGCCTGCCCGTCCAGCTCCAGAGCGGGCGGGGCTGCCAGAATGGGTGCCGGCACCCGGAAGGCGCTGATCGCATCATTCAAAGAGCGGTACTCCGCAGCCGCTGCCAGGGTCGGCTCCAGGAACTGCTGGCGCATGTAGCGGACCCGGGCCAGGTATTCCGGTGCCCCGGCAGTCTGTTCTTCCGCCAGCGCGTAAGCCGCAGCCTGACGCTCCAGCTCAGCCGGGGAATAGATGTCGCTCCATAATTCTGCGGCCGAGGGCGGCGCGCTGGTGGGCCCCAGCGGGGTATCAATGCAGCGCCCGCCGACTTTCTCCAGCCAGAGCTGCTCGTAACGTTCGAAAATCCCCTGCATGGTCGCTGCTGCGGGGCCGAACATGCGCTGCTGGAATTCCTGCAGCAGCGCGGTCACGTCGGTGCGGTTGTCCCAGCCGACCTTGCCGAAGACGTAGTAATTCAGGGCGTGGTAAATCTGCTTGTCGCACTCGGATTCCATAAATGCGCCATGGATTTCCGGACCGATCGTAGTGTAGAATTTCCCCACCGCTTGCGGTGTCCAGGAGGGTATGGTGGGCATGCCCAGACTGCCGAATTTGCCAGTGTAATTCCAGAGCCAGGTGCGACGCCCCAGCTTGGCATTCCAGTCCCGGACCAGCTGCAGATCACGCTCCCAGCCGGCGGGATTGGAGATCATCCAGGCCCCGCGCACCGCCACCATCACCAGGACATTCTCCGGAATCTCGATCTCCGGCACCAGGTTGTAGGGATAATAGGCCATGTTGCTGACATACCCGCCAATGCCCTCCTCCGCCAGACGCTGGCAGAGCCACACCACCTTGCCCCATAGGAAATTGCTCAGCGCCTGCTGCCCTGCCTCCTTGATAGGCCGGCATTGTTCGCACAGACAGGGGGTGAAGCCGTCCTGGGGCATCATGCCGAAAATGCCGGGCTGATGCCCGGTCGGGTCCCAGACCACCCCCCAACGCGTGACGACACCGCGGGAGGCCGCGCTCTGCCCGGTCAGGAAGGCCCGTGCATCCTGATGGATTTCCTCCATGATATTGCTGTTATAGCAGAGCTGACCGGTGTGCTGCATGGCTGGGTCGCAGTAGCGCCGGCCGTCGCTGCGCAGGGCGAAATACTCGGGATGGCTCTCGCCGAAGCGCTCAGGATAACCCAATGCAGCCAGACCGTGGCAGTTGTTCACATATTTGGTCTGCAACCGCAGATACGCCCCCCAGCGGATCTTGCAGGGGCTGCGGGTAACCGCAAAGGGGTCTGCCTGGGGCTCCTCCTCCAGCCCCTGCCCGCAGTATTGCGAGATCATCCGGCTCTCCCAGTCGGGGCGGTCGTAGATATCGATCTCCGGCAGGGCTACCGGGGCCTGCGGCACCAGCACGCCCATCTCATGCGGGAAATAGAAACGCACCTGGCCGAAACGCTCCAGGAAATCATAGACCGCGAACAGCGATCCGCGCTCGTAGTACTGGGCCCAGATGCCGCCGTTGCGGCGTGCGTCACCGGCCGGATCAGCCGTGCTGTCGTCCCGGCCCAAAATATAGATATCCTGACCGATACTCCTGATTATAAAGGCATCCCGGCACAGCCGGCTGTCGTCGATGCCGGCCTGGCGCGAATACTCCGAGATGCCCACCAGCAGCGAGGTCACGCCATCCGCAGGGGACGGCTGCAGCGGCACTTCCTGCCCCAAAATCCGGCTGAGATATTCGGCCAGCTCGCGGGCGGCAAAGCGGGTCACGGGACCGGCCCCGGGATGCACCACCACCTCGACCTGGCCCGGACGGCCCGGTTGCAGGGTCACTGCCGGCACCGCGCCAAGCTTGATCTGCCGCGGGGGTCGCGCGTCGCCCAGGAATGGTGGTTCCGCTGCTGCCCACAGCCAGGCATTAAGAGCCAAACACAGCAATAGCGACAATTTCTTCAGCACGGTAATTCCTCCTGTCTTTCCTGCCGGCACGGCGGCACAGGCAGTCCCTGACAGGCTTTCTGGCGCGCCGTGCCATACTATCATTGCACCCGGTCGTCCACCCGGTAATAGGCGCCATACAGGCT
>JAAYYJ010000557.1 GCA_012515455.1 Oligosphaeraceae bacterium | reverse complement strand
CGGGAACATGGGGCCACGTGGACCATTGTTACCAAGGTCCTCTGTGGGCACGAAGACACCCTGAAAGCGTTACATGGATTCGGAGTAAAGTCCGTCGGAGAATCCAGACTCATGAACCTTCGCACAATCGCATCGGTTATGCCCCAAACCGAATGCTGGTATTTGCGCCCTCCTCATCTATCAAGGGTGAAAGAGATCGTCGAGCTCACAAGTGTCAGCCTAAACAGCGAGACCGGCGTTATCAAAGCCATCAACGAGGAAGCCCAACGACAGGGGAAAATCCATAAAGTCGTCATCATGATCGAACTCGGAGACTTGCGGGAAGGGATTCTACCCGGCACCCTTATCCGCTTCTATGAGCAGGTCTTCAATCTCGAACACATCGAAGTGGTGGGCATTGGCGCCAACCTCGGATGCCTTTCAGGGGCAATACCAAGCATTGACCAGCTCATGCAGCTCGTCCTCTACAAGGAGTTGTTGGAGCTTAAATTCAACCACCCACTCCCCTTGATTTCGGCAGGATCAAGCGCACTGCTTCCGTTATTGACCGACAAGTCCGTTCCCAAGCCGATCAACCACTTTCGTGTTGGAGAAAGCCTCTTTCTGGGTACGGATCTCATCCATGGAGGAACAATTCCCGGACTACGGGAAGACGTTGTGCGAGTGGAGGCCGAGATTGCCGAAATCAAAGAAAAAAGCCTTACGCCTCTCGTCGAAACCGCGGACATCAGTCCATTTGCCAGCACACAAGAATGCGATGACTTCACCCCTGGCCAACGAGGATACCGCGCGTTGGTCACCTTGGGACAACTGGATACGGATGTGTCGGGACTCACTCCGGTCCATCCGGATTACCAAATCGCCGGAGCCAGCAGTGACATCACGGTTGTCAACCTCGGCGACAGCCCGGACGGACTAAAGGTCGGGGATACCATCCAGTTCAAAGTCAGTTACTCAGCCCTTCTGCGCCTGATGAACGGACGCTACATCGACAAGGTCCTGATCGAGCACTGACGAACCGGAGAACGATCGATTGGTTCCATCCCGGGCGATCGAACGATACTTCCAAACCCGCATTCCTTCAATGTCCGCCGAGGAAGTATCCAGCACAAGGTCATAATGATCTCCGAGAAAACTCCAGAATGACGGAAAGCTCTCCGGAGAATAACTTCTGTCTTCGAATGCAAAACTGCCCGGATACCATGCATCGACCACGAAAGTCGGTTTTGATCCTTTGACATCGGTCATGAACCGATCCTGATAGTAGCGTTTCATTTCATCATTTCATTACTGGGTATGAACCGGGGACATAGGTTACAAAGAGGGACGCAACCGGGAGGGACGCATCCGGGGTCAGTCCACGCATTCTAACATTTTTAGTATTTTCCATGTCGGTTCGTCGCTTGACACGGTATTCCTATGGGAGCTAATCCGGCTGCTCACCGACTTCGCCGTCCCCATGTGCAAGTGAGAGCCGCGAACGGGGTCAGTCCACGCATTCTAACATTTTTAGTTTTTTCCATGTCGGTTCGTCGCTTGACACGGTATTCCGATGGTAGCTGATCCGGCTGCTCACCGACTTCGCCGTCCCCATGTGCAAGTGAGTGGCCAGCCAGGCGTTCGGAACAAGGGTGGTTTCGCG
>JAAYYJ010000015.1 GCA_012515455.1 Oligosphaeraceae bacterium | reverse complement strand
CTCGTCCAGCAGCATGCGCTACTGCAAGGAAACAGGACCCTTCCATCATGGCAAGCTGCAGGAATTCGGAGAACTGCGTCTGATTCAATATGGCATGCCGAAAAAATGGGAAACCTACGGTATTCACTCCCTGGAGGCAATCTATCCCATTACCGGGCCAGGCTTTGTCAGCCTGGCCAACACCGGATCAGAAAGACGAAACATCGTCCACCTGAAACACCGGGATGGCTATGATGTGCTCCTGACTGGCATTTACGACTACGGTAACCTGGGTGGGCTCTTTATCGGCGGAACCAAACGCACCGCCAAAATTGAAATCGGCGATTCCTATCACTCGTTTCGCAGCCAGCTGGTGGCTTTCATCAACTTCCTCCGGACCGGCGAGCGGCCCTTCCCCTGGCAAGAAACCGTCGAGCTGATGAAGTTGGTCATCGCCGGCATAAAAAGCCGCGAGCTGCACGGCCAGGAAATCCTCATCCAGTGACCAAATCGCACCGCCAGAACAGGAGGCTTGCTGATGTTCACACCAGCCTGCAATGCATTTGACCAGGATATCTGGGCAAAAGAGCTGGAGTCTTTTGTCCCCGGACGGGTTTTTGACGCTCACTGTCATCTGTGGCAGGAGGCAAATGCCGGCAACAACCGGGAGCCCCAGTCGGCCTTGCGGCTGGAAGTGGACGGCAAGCGCCTGGAAGAGTGGAGCCAAACCATCTTCCCCGGGCGGAAACTGGGTTTCTACTACCTGGGAACCCCTCTGCGGGATAGCGACGTCCAGGGCCATAACGCTTTCCTTCTGCAAGAATCGCAACGCCAGCATTGGCCGGCGGCCGCCATTGTCACGCCGCAGACAACTGCCGCACAGACCGCAGAATTGCTGACTCTGGGTTTCGCAGTGTTGAAGCCATACCGGATTTTTGCCGCCGACCCCGCCGAATGCGCCATTGCCGATTATTTGCCGGAAGACCAGATGGCGGTCGCCAATCACTACGGCAAAACCATAACCCTCCATCTCTCCAAGCGGAATGGCTTTGCGGACCCCGCCAACCAGGCTGACCTGGCACACTATACGAAAAAATATCCCCGCGTCAACTGGATTCTGGCCCACTGCGCCCGTGCCTTCAACAGCTTCATGCTGGAAGACAACATCTGGAAACTGGCCGAGCTGGGTGACAATGTCTGGTGTGACCTCAGTGCCGTCTGCGACACCTACTCGCACTACCTGCTCCTGAAGCACTTCAACCCCCGCCGTCTCCTGTTCGGCAGTGACAACCTCGCGGCCGGGGGAGACCGGGGAAATTACATCACCTGGGGACGGGCCTGGAAATTCCAGCCGGGGCAAGAGTGCAGCCACTGCGACGGCCAAGCCACATTGGTGGTTTATGAACAGCTCCGCGCCATGAAGCATGCCGCAGATATGGCGGGAACCTCTCAGGAACAACTCCAGAATCTGTTCTATCATAATGCGGCAACCCTCTTTCACTAGCGAGTGACAATAATTCTCCTGATGCTTTAAGGCCCAGCCAAATGGTTCGAAGGGAAGTTTGCCCCGGATTGCGCCGCTGGGCGCAGTCCCCTGCATCCCGGCAGCGCCGAAGACCAATGGCCCGCTGGTTGGCAAAACCGGGCGTTCCTGTTTCAGCAGTGGAATTTCCCGGGTCCAGCGGATATAGTATGTTTGATTTCACGATAATGGATGCGGTTTACCGCAATT
>JAAYYJ010000150.1 GCA_012515455.1 Oligosphaeraceae bacterium | reverse complement strand
GGAATAGCACTGCCAGGAGAGCCACACATTTCCAATAACATGAAAGGGCTAACTCCCGCAAATCTCCACGCGCGACGGATGGATGGGATTGGTATGTCACGCCCCTTCAGGGCTGATGCCGCTTGCCCTGGGCTGGTTTATCACGCCCCTTCGGGGCAATAGTTGGACAAAGAGTTAAATTTAAGCGGCGGAGAAGTCTGCACCCAGCCATGGGGGCGCAATAAATTCTGCCGCAAATCTGTCCAACTGGCTTGACAATACTGTCCCACAGAATACAATAAGGTAATTACTCTGGAGCGCCTAACTGGCGCTTCCGGCAGCAAGCGAACCGCAACCAGAACCAAGGAGAGCGAAATGGCACGTCCCGTTACAATTTTCACTGGCCAATGGGCTGATTTACCGCTGACTGAACTGGCCCGCAAGATCAAATCTTTCGGCTACGATGGCCTGGAACTGGCCTGTTGGGGCGACCATTTCAATGTCGAGCAGGCGGCTAAAAGCAAAAAATACTGCCAGGCCCAACGAGCCATTCTGAAGAAAGCCGGCTTGGACTGCTGGGCCATCAGCAACCACTTGAGCGGACAGCTGACCTGCGACCCCAATAATGATGCCCGCAGCAATGGCTTTGGCGCGGTCCCGCCCTCTTGCAATGACAACCCCGAGAAGAAACGCGCCTGGGCGATCAAAGACCTGAAACAGTCCGCCTTGGCGGCCAAGAATATGGGCGTCAAAGTAGTCAACGGCTTCACCGGTTCGCCCATCTGGCATCTGCTCTACAGCTTCCCACCGGTCAGCGATGCGATGATCGCCCAGGGATACCAGTTCTTCGCCGATATCTGGAATCCCATTCTGGACGAATTCGACAAGCAGGGGGTCAGGTTCGCGCTGGAAGTGCACCCCACGGAAATCGCATTCGACATCTACACTGCCCAAAAAGCGCTGGAGGCACTGCAGCACCGTCCCGCTTTCGGCTTTAACTTCGACCCCAGCCATCTGGTCTGGCAGGGGGTAGACCCGGTCGAATTCCTGCGGGCTTTCCCCGATCGAATCTATCATGTGCATATCAAGGACGCCAAGGTCACCTTGAACGGACGCACCGGTATCCTCTCCTCGCATCTTAATTTCGGCCAGCCCAACCGCGGTTGGGATTTCCGCAGCCCCGGCCACGGCGATGTCGATTTCGAAGAAATCATCCGCGAATTGAACCGCATTGGCTACTCCGGACCTCTGTCAGTGGAATGGGAAGACAGCGGCATGGACCGCGAGTATGGCGCCGCGGATGCCTGCAGTTTTGTCAAAGGCATTGACTTCGCACCCGCCGGCGGTGCTTTCGACGCTGCATTCAACCGCTAACCCACAACCTTTCCGGGGCCGCACAGCCCCGGAAGGGGTGATCGAGATCTATGATGCCAGAATATTTTTCGCTTCGCGCTCTGCTGTATCAGGTCGATATCCCGGCCAGAGTTGAAATTTTCCTTCCTGATGCTCTCCAGGAGCCTGGCTGGGAATTCTCCCTGATCTGCTACAATGAACATCGCCGCAATCACGCCGGCGAGGGACCAACCTCAGAAACGGTATACGACCTGCCCCTCCAGCGCCAAAGCGAGGATTGCCTGGCGCTGGATTTCTGCCCCTATTGCGAAGGCGAATACACCCTGGCCGTCACCGCTCAAAAAGGTGAGCAAAGCCTGAACGCGCTGCTGAATGTCTACTCGCTGCCCGCAGACTGGTTTGCCCTGAATCCCTACAAAGGTAATCCGCATTGCCACAGCAACGCTTCCGATGGTACTTGCAGCCCGGCGGAGCTGGCGGCCAAATCCCGGGCCGTGGGCTTTGATTTCCTGGCCATTACCGACCATCACTACTGGCAGGCGCCTCTGACAGAACCGCAGTTTGTCAACGCCGGAATGACCTTCATTGCCGGCGAAGAAGTCCATCCGATCGCCGGCGGCGCGATCCATCTGCTGAGTCTGGGAGCACCAGAAAGCGTCACGGCCTGGCAGCACAACCACGAACCGGAGTACCGCCAGCTGGTCGCAGAACGACTGCAGAAGTATGACGGTCAGCCGGAGCACGAGCGCCTGCAGGCGGCAATCTGCGATGTGCTGCTGGACAAAATCCGGGAGATCGGCGGGCTCTCGGTGTACTGCCATCCCTATTGGCGCTGCAACGCCGGCCTCAGCCACTACAATGCCACACCGTTGCTCAACGAACTGGTCTTCAAAAGCAACCGCTTTGATGCCCTGGAACTGGGTAACTGCGAAACCTACCGCACCGCCCTGATGAATGCACGCTACTGCGAACTGTGCCGCGACGGTTTCCAGAAACCGCTGCTTGGCGCCAGTGATTATCACAACCGTTATGATGACGAAGCGCTGTCCAGCGTGTACACCATTGTACTGGCGCCGGAGTGCACCCAGGAGGCCGTCTGCCAGGCTATCCGCCGGGAAAACTGCGCCGCCGTGGCCGGGAATAGCGAGGTCATGCCCTTCGGGTCATTCCGGCTTTTGAAGTACGTGCTCTTCCTGCTGAAGTATTTTTTCCCGCAACACGACCGCTTGTGCCGGCAGCAGGGCGAGTTGCTGCTACGGGCACTGCAGGGTGAAGACGTGAGCTTGGAAATCCAGGGTCTGCAGCAGAAGATCACTGCCTGGCAAAAGGCACTGAAATATTCTCCGGCAGGCCGATAACGCCCGGCAATGCTTGCCCGCGGCCTTGACACCGACCTCCAAACCCAACCCGGCGGTTGCCCCCGCCAAACATATAATTATGCCCACACCATTCGTTCATTTGCATGTCCATACCGATTACAGCCTCCTCGACGGCACCCAGCGCTGCAAGGATATCGTGGCTGCGGCTGTAGAATTCTCCATGCCAGCGGTGGCCATCACCGATCACGGCAACATGTCCGGCTGCTACGAGCTGATCAAAGCTGCTGAAGGCCACGGCATCAAGCCGATCTTAGGCTGCGAGCTGTACGTGGCCAATGGCTCCTGCCTGACCAAAGACAACAGCAAACCGCATTATCAAGGTTATCATCTGGTCTGCCTGGCGGAGAATCATGAAGGCTATGTCAACCTCTGCCACCTTAACCAGGAAGCCTGGCTGAAGGGATTTTACTACAAACCACGGGTCGATAAAGAGCTGCTGCGGCGATACAGCCGCGGAATCATCGCCTTGAGCGCCTGCCTGGGCGGAGAAATACCCTCGCTGATCAACGCCGGCTGCCACCACGATGCCGAACTGGCACTGCTGGAATATCTCGATATCTTCGGACGCGATAATTTCTTTTTGGAACTGCAGAACCACCACTTGCCGGAACAGGAAAGCGTCAACCCGGTGATTATCGACTTGGCCCGACGGCACAACGTCGGTCTGGTAGCGACTAATGATTCGCATTATCTCAAACGTGAGCATGCCGAAGCGCACGAGGTCTTCCTCTGCATTGGCACCCAGAAAACCATCCAGGACCCGGGCCGATACAAATTTCCCGGCGGCCCGGAGTACTACTTCAAGAGCCCCGCAGAAATGGAGGCTCTCTTCCCCGACCAGCCGGAGGCCTTGAGCAACACCGTCGCCATCGCAGAACGCTGCAACGTCCACTTGCCTACCGTCAGTCAGGACCATGCGAACCACTATCCGGAGTATCCTGTCCCGGAAGGGCAGACCAGGGAGGGCTATCTGCGTCTGCAGTGTGAGGAAGGCATGAAATGGCGTTATGATCTCGATGTGCACAGCCCCGACCTGAGCGCCGCCGACCAGGAAAAGATCAAGCGCCTGGACTTCGAACTGAGCATCATTTCGCAGACCGGCTTCACCAGCTATTTCCTGGTCGTCTGGGACTTCCTGAACCATGCCGCCAAGATCGGCGTACCCTTGGGACCGGGCCGGGGCAGCGGTGCCGGCAGCATCGTCGCCTACGTCCTGGGCATCACCCATATCGATCCTCTGCGCTACGGTCTGCTGTTCGAGCGTTTCCTGAACCCTGACCGGGTCAGCCCACCCGACTTCGATATCGATTTGTGTGAGCGACGCCGCCATGAAGTGATTGAGTACGTGCGTGACAAATACGGCGCTGACAACGTAGTACAGATCGGCACCTTCGGGACTCTGAAAGCCAAAGCCGTCCTGAAGGATGTCGCCCGGGCGCTGGGGCGCAGTGTTGAAGAAGGCAACCGCATCAGCAAGCTGATTCCGGCCGATCCCAAGATCACCCTGAAATTGGCGCTGCATGGTGACGCTGAAAAGAACATCCCCGGGAACAAAGAATTACAGGAAATGCTCGAGAATGAGGTCTGGGCCCAGGAGGTCTGGAAGTACGCCATCATCCTGGAGGGCATGAACCGCAATATGAGCATCCATGCGGCAGGCGTGATTATCGGTGACCAGGCACTGGCCAATATCATTCCAATTGCCAAAGGTGCCGGGGATGAGCCAATCACCCAGTTCCCGGCTGGCCCCTGTGAAGAACTGGGATTGCTGAAGATGGATTTTCTCGGCCTGAAGACCTTGACTATTATCCAGGATGCATTGGACCTGGTGGCCAAAAATGGCGGACCGCGCATCGACAGCAATGATATCCCACTGGACGACAAGCCCACCTACGATCTGCTCAATCAGGGCAGCACCATCGCCGTATTCCAGCTGGAATCCAGCGGCATGCAGAATCTCTGCCGCCGGTTCGTCGTCAACCGCCTGGAAGACATTATCGCGCTGATTGCTCTGTACCGCCCCGGACCAATGAAATTCCTGGATGAATTCATCGGCCGCAAATTGGGCACTGTGCCAATCGATTATGAACTCCCAAGCATGAAACCGATCCTGGAAGAGACTTATGGCATCATGCTCTACCAGGAACAGGTCATGCAAGTCGTACAGGCAGTGGCCGGCTTCTCGCTGGGTAACGCCGACATCCTGCGCCGGGCCATGGGCAAGAAAAAACTCGAGGTGATGCTTGAGCAATTCGAGAAATTCAGGGAGGGC
>JAAYYJ010000149.1 GCA_012515455.1 Oligosphaeraceae bacterium | reverse complement strand
GCCCCGCCCGGCCGCGCCGTCCCGGAGCTGCTGATCGTCGGCGGCATCCACGGCGACGAGCGACCCTCAGTCGATATGCCCCTGCGGCTACTGCACTACCTGGTGGAAATGCGGCACAGCAGCAGCAGTGAGGCCCTCGCAGTGCAGACTTTGCTGCAGAACTGTGTGCTCTGGATCCTGCCCGTGCTGAACCCCGACGGGATGGTCAGCGGCTCGCGCTACAACAGCAATGGCTTAGACGGCGACCTGAACCGCAATTTCCCCGACGGGGTGCTCCTGGAACAGGCAGGCGACTCACTGGGCACCTTCCAGAATGCCGATAGTCTGCGCCTGGCGGAACTGCAACAAGAACAGATCGTAGTTATGCGCTGGCTGGCCGCCCGCAAGATCACCGCTGCATTGCATCTGCATACCGGTGCAGAGCTGATCTGCTTTCCGTATGGCAATTGCAGCGGCTCAGTCTATTCCCCCGAACTGGCCCGGGCACCGCATGAGGCAGCATTCCTTGATCTGGGCCAAGCCTACGCAGACGCCAATCCCCGCATCAGCACAGTGTGCAATGCGGCTTCCTGGGTCAAGGTCGTCGGCGAACTCGCCGACTGGCAGTACCGCTATCTAGGTACTCTCCCGCTAACTGTGGAACTGGTCGGGCCGGCATACAACAAAGAGCCGCTTTACTGCACTATGAGCAGCATTTGGCAGGAAAATCGGCCGGCTTTCCTGGCCTGGATGGAGCGGGTCAGCGAACGCTACCCGCAGGGACTGCCCGCGCCGGAAACCCGCCCAGACCCTGTGTACAGTGCTGAATTCCGGTCCACCCGCGAGCAGTATCTGCCCGGCTTCCCCCAACCCCTGATTCTGCAGTGCGCAGAATTTTCCTCTGCCCCCCCTGAAGCGCTGATCCTGACCCTGACCCTGCCGGAGGGCTGGCAGGCGTCTATCGACCCCGCGGCAACTCTGCCGGCACTGGCCACCCGGCTGGAAAGCGCCAGCGAATTCTCTTTCCTGTTCCTGTCGGAGAGCGGCGACTGGGGTGACCGCAGCCTCAGTATCTCCGCCACCCCGCCTGAGGATATCAGCGCTGAAGCCATCCTGAGTGGCACGCTGCAATGGCTGAATGGCAGCAGCACTGTGGCGCCACAGCACTGGCTGCCCCTGCCGGAACGCGATTTCGACCTCACTCTGCAGACAGGTTGGAACCTCCTCGCCCTGCCCCTGACCCCAAAGCACAGCACCCCCTGGCCAAATAACCCACTGTTCACTTGGGCCGGAAGTAAATTCCAGACCGCAACCTGGCCGCGCCAATCTGTCGCCTTCTGGACCTGGCAGGAGCAGGCATCCGAACTGAACCTCAGCGGCTGGCATCGCGATGACGGTGATCCCCCCCCGCACCCCGGCTGGCAGCTGGGTGGCAGCACCTGGCCGCAGACCCTCACCAATATCTACCGCACCGGAGCTGATGGCGTGGTGCAGAAAGTCCCCGTCGCCGTCATCGCGCCCCCCGAGGCAGTCTGGCTCTTCCGGCCCGAGACCGAATAAATTTTCCCAGAGGGCGGCAAAAACCGGCGAAAACACAAAAAAAACGCAGAAAAACTGCCCCGGGATTTGCTTTTCCCCCTAACTGTCTTGTATATTACATAAATTCCATGTATATGGACTAACATCAATCAAGTTGGCAACTTAACCATAACCTTGACGGGAGAAAAAATGATGCCTAACAGACTGTTCCGTGCCGCCGGTCTATGCGTGCTTGCTTTCTTCACCATAAGCCTGACCGATCTGAAAGCCGATGATGAGATGTTCGACATGAATTCCATTATTGTCGACTCACAGCTGTATGTCTGGAACAGAGTCTCTGACTTGCTCGACATCATACGCGGGGGTATCGCCGGCGGACCTGGCCTCGGTGCGGAAATCGCCATCACCGAGTACGCCCAGCTCGGTGCTTACGCGAACCACGAACGCGGAGTCACTTTCCCCCATTTCGTAATACCTTTCTGGCTGGTCGATTACTACGAAAGAAATGAACCCATCTTCGTCAACCACGAGGGCAAATACGCTACCGCCGTGTTCGGACCCTGGCGTATCGAGAATACTCAGGAAATCGCCGCCATCCCACGCCATTTCCCCAGAGACAAATGGGATATCCGGGCTCAGCTAGACGCCGCCCTTCTACATGCATACATCGCCGTCCGTCCTACTGAATTCCTGGACATGCTGGCCGGATTCGTCGGCTGGGACCCCAGCGCCGATGACCAACGCCTCGACTACGTCGCCACCCGTTTGCCCGCTGACCAGTTCGGACGCGGCTTCTGCAACATCCTCTTCGGAGCCTTCGAAATTCCCGTCAATATCCTGCGGGTCACGGCCGCTGAAGGCGACCTGCCCGGGCTGTCCAAAGGTGTCGGGCTGGGGGTCTGGCGCTTCCTCTGCCGGGAAATCATCGGTGTGGTCGAACTGGTTTCCTTCCCCTTCGGCTGGCAGCCGATTATCGAACCGGATTATATCTTCCCGATTAACCAGAATGTCAGCTGGAGAGTGCGCAAGCCCGCTTTCCATAAGCAGTATTGATAACCATCTCGCATAATCAGCACTGACTCGGAGAGGACGGCTGCTGCTCACAGCATTGTCTTGCTTTTACCCCGAACCGCAGCGTCGCATCACGCCGCCCTGCCCGTCCTCCTGCCGCGGGTTGGGCGGAGCTGCCGGGACGGCAGAGTGGCCGCAGCTGAGCTGCCAATCGGTTGGCAATTTTTCTCCACCCTTGCGGCCATTATCGGTTTTTCAAGTGACGGAGGACAATTATCCGCGGGCCAATTTATATCCTTTTACCCGCTTGGACAACGCTGACGTCCTGTTGCTGCACAACTTCGAGCGGTTCAACAATTATATGAGGCGCGTTATGTCTAATCTGCTGCCAAAATTGTCCATGCTCCTGCTGACCGTCCTCGGTCTTTCTGCCTGTAAAACCGTGCAGCCGCCTGCCTATCCGGTAGCCAATATGTTCCCGACGGTTGATATCACGGCCAAACTGGATACCCTGCGTCCCTGCCTTATCAGCCCCGAACAGTTGCAGAGCGCAATGCAAAGCATGCATATCTGGCAGCTGCTGCAAACAGCCGGCTTGCCCCCGACAGAAATGCCCATTGTGGCCCGCGGACTCTCGGAACGCGGCTATGCCGAAATCGATGCCCGCCGGGCATCCTCGCCCCTGCTTTGGGTCAGCTTCACCAGCCCGGCGAAAAACAAGCTGTTCCTCCGGGCCGGTTTTGCCAAAATCCCCCCTTATGACTGCCGTCAGGGACTGCTCCTGGAAAAGGTCCCCGGCGACCGCAACTTGCGGACTCTGAACCAGAACGGCCGCCAGATTCTCCAGCGTACCGCAGTCTGGCAGCCCTACCAGCGCGACGACGGACAATTCCAGATCCTGCAGATTTTTGCCGACCAACCCAACACCGTGTCGCACTGGGAAGTGTACAAGGAATTCACACTGCCTGCCGGGCCCTGAGCGATAGACACAGCAGCACCACTGTCCTTGCCAAGACCACAGAGACGGGAGATTTTCTTCACCTTACAGCGTGGGCACGCTTGCGGCTGCCCCAGGCAACCTGGAGGCCTGACCGCCGCAGCCAGCGACACCTCGGGGGAGGTATTGCAGCTATGAAAATCATCAAAACTACTCTTGTGCTTCTTCCGCCTCTGTTGACCGTCGTGACCGTCATGCTTGCCGTCCTCAAACACGAAGGCAAGCTGGACAAGTATCTGAAGCCGGCACCGGTGGCCGAAAAACCGCCGGCCGTCAGCCAGGAATTCGACTTCTCCAGCGCCGATGACGCGGCGGTCATTGATCACAGTGCAGCGCCTACCGCCAGCGCCAGCATCTCCGACGATGCCACTCCGGCCTCGCCGGAGACCGCTGCGGTGCCACCCGAAGAGGGCGTCCCACCTACGCTGTCGCAGGCCGAAACGAATATCCTGGCACTGGCTGAATCGCTGTCCGATCTCCCCTTGTGGCAGAAGTGCCTGGCCCAGACCACCCCGATCCAGCGCTTCGTCACTGCTTTGGATGCTGTCGCACTAGGCAAACGGCCCCTCGCCAGCCTCGATTTTCTGGCCCCATCCCAACCCTTTTCCGCGACTAGGCAGGGCGAGAGTTACCGCCAGAGTACGCACAGCCAGGAGCGCTTCAGCGAAGCCGTGAACCTCTTCTGCTCGTTCTCGCCCACCGCGGCCGCCAGCCTGTATACGCTGCTGGAACCCGCCTGCCAGGAGGCACTGGAGAAACTCGGCTACCGTGACAAACACATCCGGGAACTGCTGACTGCCGCCTGCACCACTATCCTGGAGACCCCCATGCCGCAGGAGGAACCGCTGCTGACCAGCACCCCGACCGCCAATATCTTCCTGTGGCAGGACCCCGAGCTGGAACAGCTGAACGACGCCCAGAAGCTCTTCCTGCGCCTGGGCCGCAAAAATTCAGCTGCCGTACGCCGGCAGCTGGAGAATATCGCCGATCAGCTCCATCTCTATCAGGACAGCGCCAGCAGCACTCCTTGACTAACCCCTT
>JAAYYJ010000014.1 GCA_012515455.1 Oligosphaeraceae bacterium | reverse complement strand
TTCAACTGGGGAGTGTATGATTCCAAAAAATATTTCGATTACGCGGTCTTTGACGCCCGCTCGGCCTCCCCCGAGACCATGCTGCTGACTGGATGGTTCGGCACCGACTGGAGCGTCGGCAAGGGGGTCAGTTATGCGGGCGAACCGGCCCTGCGCGAGCAATTCGCCCCCCAGCTCTTCCCCCGCTTCGCCGATGCCGGGGCGGTCCCGGACGATATGACCGAGCTGTTCCTCTGCGACTTGAGACCCGCAAAAATTGACCAGATGCGCGGCGCGGTCGGCTGGGGACGCAGCTTCAATGGCGAAGATACCAGCGGCAAGGACCTCGGGCTGCGGGCCCCGGCGACCCTGGAGTTCCCGGTGCAAAAAAAATTCAGTCGCTTCAGTTCAGAAGTCAGTCTGCATAATCCTCTGGAGACCTCACTCTGCCAGATGCGCAGCCAGGGCGAAAAAGTGAAATTCACGGTCCTGGGTGACGGTCAGAAGCTGGCGGAGGTCACGGTGGACTGGAAGCAGCCCGCGGCAAAGATCGAAGCGGTGATTACAGGCGTGGCTGTGTTGCGCCTGGTGGCCTCTCCGGCCGGCGGGCCCTCCTGGCTGCATAGCGGGGCGCTCTGGAAAAATCCACGCCTGATCAGGACCCTGCAGCCCTGAGGGCACAACCTTGGGCTTGGGCGGCCAAATCTGCCCGCCGCTCTATTCGGCAAACGCAAACACCGTGAATACATATAGCGCCGTGCCGGATTCTTTCCAGGCACGGGCCGGCAGCCCGGCTTTCTCCGCACAGAGGTAATCTAGAAAATCCTCTTTCGCGGGTAACTGTTCCCAGACTTGGGGCAAAAACAGCCCGCTGCGGCCGTCCCGGCGGACCACCACACCGTGCTTGCCGGGAACGATGGCGGCAGCAGAGCTGACTGGCTGCAGTGGCGAGAGGACAGAAATCTCAATGGCCAGGGCTGGCAGTTCTGCAGCCGTCAGCTGCGGAAAACGGCTGTCCTCGAAGGCCGCGGCATAAGCCAGCTCCGCCACCGCCTGGTACAGCGGATACTCGGCTCTGGTAGTGCCGATGCAGCCGCGCAAGCGCTGCTCTTTGTGCAAGGTGACAAACACTGCGCCAGGCTGCTGCACTTCTGCCAGACCAGGGGCCTGCAGCTGCCAAGACTGCCCTCGGACAGCCGCAGTGATGCGCTGGCGCGCCAGGCCCAAAAGGTACCGCTGGGCCTCTGCCGAAAGCAGAAAGTCTTTGCCCTCCGCCGCCGCCGTCTGTGCCTCAGAAGCAGCCATGGAGGAGCCCGGGCTGTCTTTCACAAATAGCAGTGAGGTGTAGCTGACCACCCGCCGGTTGTCCCCGCCGGGAATGTCACCGGACGTGCCGCGTTTCAAGGTCAGAGCCCGGGTGGCGCCTCTGCGCTGAGCCCACAGCATCGCCACCCCCAGCCCGCCGGCGGAACAGATGGGAGTCTCCACCCCGGGCAATTTCATCCAGTCACCGCCATCCTTCCATTGGCACAGCCCCGGGAGGTCAAAATGCTCTGCGAAGGAGATCGTCTGGCCATCCAGGCTGGCTGCAGTGTTCTTGCTGGGGTAGTGTGCCAAATCTGTACTGGATAGAATCATCAGGCGCCGGCTGCCGCAGTTTTTCTCCAGCACCTCGACCAAGGCCCGGCAATGCTCAGGGGTGACTTCGCCAAACAGCAGGGGCAGAATTTTCACCTGCGGGTGGGTGATTTGCAGAAAGGGCAGCTGCACCTCAATGCTGTGTTCGGCACTATGGACCTGGTTGTTGCTGATCAGGCGCGGCTCGTCGCGCCGGAGTGCGTCACGCAGGGCGGTGTCGACGGGCATGTCACCCAGCGGCGTGCGGTATACGTTGAAATCAGGCAGCACGCCGATGATGCCGGGGGCCTGCCTGCCGAAATCGTGGCCGATGATCACGATGGTGTCAAACGCGGCCTGCGACAAGGCCTTGAACACCGGGGCAGCGATTGCGGCCGAGTAGACGTAGCCGGCGTGCGGTACCGCAGCCGCGAATATTTCCCTGCCGGCAGCGCAGTCCTCTGCTTCCTGCAGCAGACGCTCGATTTCATGTCGCAATGCCTTGGCCTCCCCGGGATAGAAGGCCCCGGCGCATTGACTGTTGCGGACTTCAGCAAAGATTCCGGTGCTCATAAGAATCACTCCTGCAATGATTGCTCTTGCTGCATACATCAGAGGTTGCCGAGATAAATGGCTGTGAAGCCGCGCCCCTGGGCAATGTCGCGAAACCGTCGCAGGGTATCGGCCGGTGTCGCTGGTGCTGTACAATGATGGGAGGGATGATAGGCAGAAAAATGCAGCGGGATATCCCGGTTCAGGTGCTTTTCCACCCAGTCCAGCCATTGCTCCAGCATGGTCGTGGAGTCGTTCTGGCCTGGTATCACCAGGGTGGTGATTTCCAGATGCTTGCCCAGGCGATACAAGCGTTCAAGGGAAGCCAGCACCGGTGCCAGAGAGGCACCGCAGTGGCGATGGTAAAAATCCTCCGAAAAGCCCTTCATGTCGATGTTGGCCGCATCCAGCACCGGATATAATGCATCGGCCGCCGCCGGCGAGATATAACCATTGCTGACCAGAATATTCTTCAGCCCGGCGCCCCGGGCCTGGACCGCGATGTCATACGCATACTCGGCGAAAATCGTCGGCTCGTTATAGGTATAGGACACTGACGGGCAGTCATATTTCCGGGCCAGCTGGGGCAGTTGCTCCGGCGGGACCCAGGCCGGCATGGCTGCGGGGTCATAGAATGCCCTTGACAGGGATGAATTCTGGCAGCAGGAGCAGTCCAGATTGCAGCCATAAGTACCGAGCGAAAAGGTTTTGCTGCCCGGCAAAAAATGGCGCAGGGGTTTCTTCTCGATCGGGTCCACGGCAATTGCCACGGGATGGCCATAAGCCAGGGAAACGAGTTCTCCGCCGGTATTCTTGCGCACTCCGCAAAAACCCAGACCATCCGGAGATATCCTGCAGCCGCGCGGGCAGAGCTGACAGAGAACCGTATCACCAGGGCCATTGACCCACCAGCGGGTAAAATTTTTGCTGTCATTTAACATTGTTCTAGCTCAGTAATGGGTTCCTTCGCTGCTGCAGTCCAACATAATATTGCTGGCCATCATCCGAAGCAATATTATATATGCTTACCATAATCCGAATTGCAGAAAAAACAAGCACCCGTATTTGCCTGCCGCGCCGCCGCCGGAGAATATCCTATGCTGCCGGATCGACGCTTACAGACCGAATTTGCCTGCCGCGCCGCCGCCGGTGAATATCCTATGCTGCAGGATCGACGCT
>JAAYYJ010000148.1 GCA_012515455.1 Oligosphaeraceae bacterium | reverse complement strand
CATGACCAACCTGGCCAACGAGCTGATTGCCGAAGGCTGGCTCTGGGAGACCGGCGTGGACTACAGCCCCCGCGGCCGCCCCGGCACGCTGCTGGACCTGGACCGGGCGCAGCATCTGTTCCTGGGCCTGCATCTCTCCGAAAACCAGGCCAGCGGCGTGCTGCTGAATCTCTCGGGCGAGATACTGGGCCGGCAGGAGCGGCCCTACGCGCCGGTGGCATCCCTAAAGAACATCCGGGCGGTGCTGCAGGAAGTCTATCTGCCCTTGCTGCGCCTGGCCGGCGGGAATCTCCAGGCCATCGGCCTGGTCCTGCCCGGAATCCTGGATTTCTCCAGCGGGACCGTGCAGCGCTCAGTCAACATCCCGGTCCTGGACGGGGTGGAGTTGCGCCGGCTGCTCCCCCCGGAATTGCCGTCAGAACTGTATTTTGAGGAGAGTTCCCGGGCCAAGGCCCTGGCTGAGCTTTGGTTCGGGCAGGGCCAGGGGCGCAGCTCCTTCGTCTGTCTCGATCTGGGCATCGGCATCGGCGCGGGGATCATCCTGGAAAAACACCTGCAGGGTGGACCCTATGCCGGAGAAATCGGGCATGTGATCATTCAGCCGGAAGGGCGGCAATGCGCCTGCGGACACCGCGGCTGCCTGGAGGCGTATATCTCGGAAAGCATCCTCTGCCGCGAGTTGAGCCAGGCACTGCAGCAACCGGCCGCAACCCTGGACGAGATCGGCGCCCTGAGCCCGGCCGCGGAAGAGGTCCTGGCCCAGGCTGGACGGGCCCTGGGGCTGGGTCTGGCGGCCATCGTGAATATCCTCTGCCCCCCGCTGGTGATCCTGCATGGATCATTGCTGCGCTTCGCCCCGCAGATTTTCCCGGCCATGGAAAGCAGCCTGGCGGCAGCGGCGCTGCCATCCTGCCGCAGCCGGGTCGAGGTCCGGGTCTCCGCCTTTGGTGCGGAAGCCGCAGCCCTGGGTGCGGCGGCAGTGCCGCTGGGGCAGGTCTTCCTGGGGTGAGGCTGCCGGCAACCTGGCTGCGGCGGGACTAATAATTATAGAATTTCAGGTCGCCGGCCAAAGTTATTTTGGGATTCGGGCAAGTGTTTTCCACCAGGTGTACCGGCTGTCCGGAGTTTTCCAGGAGCTGGGCCTCGTCGGTGGCGCCCAGGTCCTGGGCGGCGGCGCGGTATGCCTGCAGCAGCAGTGCCCGGGAGAAGACCTGCGGGGTCTCGGTGCCCCACAGCTGGCGCCGGTCCAGGGTGTGGCTGACCAGATGATCTCCCTGGACCACTTTGACGGTGTCGGTCAGGCGATGGGCGGCGACCCCGCTGCCGTATTGCCGGGCCGAAGCCAGGCAGCGCAGCAGCAGCTCAGCGCTGCTAAAGGGCCGGGCCGCATCCTGGATGGCGATATATTCGCAGCTTTCCGGTACGGCCTGCAGCCCGGCCAGCACCGAGGCCGCCCGGGTGGCGCCGCCGGGCAGGCATTGCACCCGGGCCGACAGCGCGGGCAGGTGTGCCTGCAGCTGCTGTGCAAAGGTGCTCTGCTCTGCGGCCGGGGTGATCAGGAGGCAGGCTCCTGGCGAGATGGCGCTCAGGAAATTCCGCACTGTATGGCAGAAAACTGGCAGCCCCCGCAGGTCCTGCAGGAGTTTGTTGCCCTGGCCGAAGCGCTGCGAGGAGCCGGCGGCGGCAATGATCAGGGCGAGCTGGTCTTCCGTTTGCAGTGCCATGGCAGTATTCATCAATGCATCCCCAGAGCAAAAACCAGGTACGGGTAGCGGGCGGGATAAAAATAATTCTCGGCGTTGCGGCTGAACTGGAATTTGAGCCTGGGGGAGCGTCCGTGACTGTGGTCGAGGGACGCGACCGCGTACTGCACATCTGCGGCCGCGATGTCGGTGCGTCCCTGGCTGGCGGCGCTGATGCGGGCGTGCGCGAGGGCCAGGGGGTAGGTCAGCAGCAGTGCCGCCAGGCCGGCAAAGAAAGGCAGCTCGTAGTAGGCGAAGCCGAAGAATTGAAAGCATTCCAGGCGCACTGACAGGAAGCGCCAGTAACTCTCCCAGACCTCGGCGGCTGGCTGGCTGCGGGTCTCCGCCCGGAACAGCTGTACTTTGGCCAGGGGGAAATCGGGATGCTCGCGGCCGAAAGTGCGTAGATTGCCGCCGCCCAGGAACATCTGCAGCAGCTGCAGGGTGCGGCGGCAGCGGCTGGCGGCGCCGGTGGACAGCATCTCTTCGTCACGCTGGCAGTAATTGCTCAGCATCTGCCGGAAATATGCGCGGGAGAATGGCCCCAGGCCGAGCTTGGGCAGATCGGCCAGGTCGGCCCGGGATTTCTCCCGGAGGCTGGGCAGGACCATCTTCAGGGTCGGCAGATCATTGAGGAAAATTGCGCCCAGCTTCTGCCAGTGCCGCAGCAGCTGCCACAAATGGCAGGCCTTGTGGCCCGGCGGGAGGGTCTCGTCCGCAATCTCCTCCAACAGCACCTGGCAGAGCAGTTCGATTGCCGGGCGCTGCAAGCCGTCGAGCTGCCGCTGGCTGAAGCCGTCCCGGAAGCGCATTTCGGCCACCAGTGCTTCGATGTCGCGGCGGCTTTCGCTCAGGAGCGGCCCCTGGTGGCGCAGCACCGCGGGGCAGTCCATTCTGGCCAGGGCGGAGATTTCGCCGGGGAAAGTCGAGACCAGGTTCAGGGGGTAGCCGCGGCAGGTCAGGGCCTTGCAGTCGAAACCGAAGCGCTGATGCATCAGGCAGACGCCCGCATCCGTGAGGAAGATACAGGCGCCGTTTGCCTGGCGGCGGAAATAGGGGAAGCCATTGATGGAATGCCAGAAATCCTGCACCAGTGCCCGGTCGCTGTCCGGCCAGGGCAAGGAGCGGATGCGCTCAATCTCCTCCGGACGCAACAGCACGTGGAAGCGCCGGCAGCACCACCCGCACTGCAGGCAGGAATAGCGCTGCTGACGGGAAATCTGGACTTTGGGAGTTGCTGCTGACAAGAGTGTGGCGGGGGTAGGGCCGGGAGGCAACGCTCTACGCGGGAGTGATGCTGGCGAAACCGGTGAAGGGCTGCAGCACCTCGGGGACGCGCACGCTGCCGTCAGCCTGCTGGTAGTTCTCCAGGATGGCACAGACCACCCGGTCGGTCAGGCCGGTGGCCGAGATAGTATGCACGAAGCCCTTGCCGCCCTTGCTGTCCTTGTACCGGATATTCAGGCGGCGGGACTGAAATTCAGTCAGGTTGGTGTTGGAGGTCACCTCGCGGTAGCCGCCGAAGCCGGGATACCAGGCCTCGATGTCGTATTTCTTGTATCCGGGTGCACCCATGTCACCGACACAGACATTGACCACCCGGTAAGGCAGGCCGAGCTGCTGCAGCAGGTACTCCTCGTTGGCCAGGCAAAGCTCATGACAGCGCGGGGAGTCATCCGGCAGGCAGAAGATGATCTGCTCAAGCTTGTGAAACTGGTGCACCCGGAAAATCCCGCGCGATTCCTTGCCGTAGCTGCCCGCTTCAGTACGGAAGCAGGGTGTATAGGCAGTGTAACAGCGGGGCAGGCTGGCGCCATCCAGGGTCTCATCGGCGTGGTAACCGACCAGGGTCTGC
Source organism: Oligosphaeraceae bacterium (assembly GCA_012515455.1). GTDB lineage: Bacteria > Verrucomicrobiota > Lentisphaeria > Oligosphaerales > Oligosphaeraceae > JAAZIZ01. The sequence goes on along the minus strand of JAAYYJ010000148.1, from coordinate 2,168 downwards.
TCCGAGGTACCGATCAGGGCCAGGTCTTCACCGCTGATCGGGTAAGTCTGGTCGGCGAAGAAGGGCAGGTAGCCGGTACCGAACAGAGTCTGGCTTTTGGCCAGACAGGGAGACATGAAAAGCTTGAAGCCGCGCTTGATCAGCTGCTGCTGGCCCCAGAAGAACATCGCCTGGGTCAGCTGTGCACCCGCACCGGCCCAGAAATAAAAACCCGACTGCGCGACCTTGGCCCCGCGGGCGGTATCGATAATGCCGAGTTTTTCCCCCAGGGCCTGGTGATCCAGGGCCGGAAAAGCGAACGAGGGCTTGACGCCCATCTGGCGCAGCTCCGCGTTGTCGCGGTCGCTGGCACCATCCGGGACTTCCGGCGAGAGGAAATTCGGCAGCCAGGTGAGCTTTTCCTCAACCTGGGCCTTGGTGGCATCCAGGCGGGACTCCTTTTCGGCCAGAGTGACCTTGAGTTCCTTCACGGCCTCGCGGGCGGCGGGGTCGCTCTTGCAGTCCTTGCTCAGGCGGTTGCGCTCGGCCCGCAGGTCCTCGACTTCCCGCACCAGTGACAAATATTCCTGGTCCAGGGCGACCAGGGCATCGATATCCACGGTGCAGCCGCGGCGGGCGGCATTCTGCTTCACTAACTCAGGATTCTCGCGCAGGATTTTGGGATCGATCATATTCTCTTTCCAGATTGCAGTTGCTACAGGGTATGAAATTGGCTTAAAGATAATCGCCGGACCGGAATTTACAACTTCCGGGCGCGCAAAAAGTCCGCGCCCGGCCCGCTTCTTCAGCCCGGTTATTGATGCATGTAGGTGAGGTTCAGCACATGCTCAAGCTTGCTGTCCGGCGTCGCCTGCACCGCCCGGACAAAGGTCCCGGCCGGGGCCGGGTGAGTTTTGTGCTGCCGGGCCTTGAGCCGGGCCTTGCCCTTGCCGGCGAAGCTGGCCCTGTCAGCACAGCACCAGCGCACATCCATCCCTGCAGCCAGCAGTGCATCCAGGGCACTGCGCAGAGGCGGGTTGTCGCTGAGGCTCAGACAGAAGACCACGGTGTTGCGGGACAGCAAGGGCAGCAGGGCCGAGAGCACCGGCAGCAGCGTGACCTTGCCGGGCTTCAAAGTCGCCAGGCTGTAGCGGATGGCGGCATTGGCGCTGGCGGCGGTCTGCGGGCCCATCAGGACCATTTTACTCCCCCCGGCCGCAAAGGCCAGTGAGCAGTATAGACCGGAACAGTGGTTGCTGATGCTGGCCGCAGCCTGGACCTGATATTCCAGATTGGAGAGCAGATTGTCGCTGACGAAATGATCCTGGGCATCCAGGATGATCGCGGCTGAGGCAATCGCATTGCGCTCGAATTCCTTGACCATCAGGCGACCGTAGCGGGCGCTGCTGCGCCAGTGGATGTACCGCATCCCGTCAGTGATATTGTATTCGCGCACGCCGTAGAAATCCTGGCTGGTGCCGGCGGTGCTGATCGGCTGCGCAGTGGTGGTAGGCGCGGATTCGTATTTGTGCAGGAACAAATCCGGAACCGGCAGAATGGCCGGGTAGACGACCACGCTGCCGCTCAGAGCAAAACGACGCTCGCGAAAAAACAGCCCCGCGGGATCACCGCTGCGCAGAATCACATCCCGGAGTCTGAATTCGCCGCGGCGGACCGCCAGGACCTGCCGGTCCAGAAGGATGCTCCCCCGCCGGGGCAGAGGCGGCACAATATTGACCGTGGTCTTCTCCGGCGCACAGGGGATGATCTCCTGTATCACCAGGTCCTGCCGGCGGCGGTTCCGGCTGTTGCTGATCTCCAGCGGCAAGGCCAGTAAATGCCCCACCGTGGCATCGCCGGCGGAGGCCCGCCGGAGCTGTATTCCGCGCAGTGAGAGCAGTGCGCTGATCAAGCTCACGATGGTCAGGGCTGCCCCGGTGGCGGCCAGCAGGAATGCGAACAGCGTCTGGTTGACCAGTGAGATCAAAAACCACAGCACGCTGCTCAGGGCAATGATCCAGCCGCGCCGGGTCGGCCATATGTAGCGGGTGAAACGCATATCCAGCTTGATGCTCCAGGCTGGGGGGGGGGAAATTCGGCCTCCGCACTCAGTCCGGACGGCCCTCCCCCCGCGGCCCTACATGCCCTTTTCCCATTTTTCCAAGGGCAGAGAGTGGATGATGCTGGTG
>JAAYYJ010000147.1 GCA_012515455.1 Oligosphaeraceae bacterium | reverse complement strand
GGGGAAAACATCGCTACCTGATGGGGGCGCACCTGCAGAATACCTGCTGGCATATCCTGGGCGCATGGCTGCTGTACTGCCTGGGACGCACCCTGCGCTACCGCCGCGGCGACGGCAGCACCTTGAGACTGTCGCCGGCAATGGCGTTCTTTCTGGCAGCGTTCTGGGCCCTGCATCCGCAGCGGGTGGAGGTGGTGGCCTGGATCAGCGAGCGCAAGGAGCTGCTGAGTTTCGGGCTGGGCCTGGGGGCGTTGCTGTTGTTCTTGCGCGGTTACCGGCGAGGCCGGATGAGCTGGCTGGCGGCAGTGCTGCTGCTGCTGTCGCTGTGGGGCAAGCCGTTGTGGATAACCTTCCCGGCCCTGGCGTTCCTGCTGGCCTGGGTGGAACAGCAGGGGCCGTTGCCCTGGCGGCAGTTCCGGCTGTTGCTGCCCGGGGTGCTGGCCTGTCTGTTGTATTTAGCCTGGCAGCGGGCACTGTTGCTGAAGGTAGCCGCCGACAGCAGTACCCTGGGCGGTGGGGGAGAGCTAAGCAATGGCTGGCTGCATTTCAGCACTACGCTTCACAACTACGGGATGTACTTTACCAAGACCTTCGTGCCGTACGGCATCAATCCCTTGTATCCGTATTTCGATCCCGGGAACGATATCCCGCATGCGACCTTGCTGCTGCTGCTGCTGACTGCGTTGCTGCTGGTCGCAGGCTGGCGCCTGCGGCGCTGCCGGACGGCGCTGTGGCATGTACTGCTGCCGGCGCTGGCCGCCTTCTATGTCGCGCTGGTACCCGTGGTGGGGATATTCTTCCGGGTCGGGAATACCGATTTTGCTGACCGCTACAGCTACCTGCCCGCGATATTCCTGCTGCTGGCGGCGGCCTTTGTGCTGCAGGCGCTGCAGGAAGCCTTTTGCTGGCGGGTCTGGCAGCGCTGGTTGTTGCTGTCAGGAGCCGGGTTGATATTGGCACTGTTTTTTCGGCAGAGTTATTTTTACACTCGCATTTGGTCCAGTGGTGCCCGGGTCACGGCTGCGTCTTTGTCTCATCCCCGTCCCAACCCCTGGGCGGTGCAGAAATATATCTCTCTGCTGATACAGCGTGAGCAGTTGTCCGAGGCGGAGTCGGTCTGTGCGGAGAAGCTGCTTGATTATCCCCATTATCCCCGGGAGATGAATGTCTCCCTGGAGGTTTTCCGCAAGGTTGTGGCGGGGACAGTGCACTTCAAGCGGGGCCAGAATAGTCTCGGCATGCAGTATTGCCGGGAGGTCTTCTGGCATTTGCCCTGGCAGTATCTGCGGATGTCCTGGAATACCCTGCCGCATGAATTCATTCTTCTGGCAGCGCAGTACCAGATTACTCTGGGCAATGATGAAATGGCAGCCGAGCTGTTTATGCGCGGGGCACAGCTTTCCCTGGAGAGTCAGCCGGATGTCAGTGCGTGTTACTACGGCCAGGCGGCGCTGCTGCGTAAAAATTATCCCCTGGCTTTGTTTCATTTCCGGCATTCTCTGGAATTGAATGCCGACAATCCCGGTGTCCGTCGTCTGCTGTCCATAACGGAGCAGAAGTTGCGGTCAGCGGGTCTGCGTCCGCAGTAAGCTTCACCCTCCCCGTGTCCGTCCGGGACCGGGGAGAGGGTGGTGGTGCGGGGGGGGGGGTTATTCCCAGGCCATATTGCCCAGGAAACCCTGGGCGAAGAACACTGGCTGATATCCCTGTTCACTTACCAGTCTGGCGGCAAGCGCCAGGCGGTCATTGTGGTCGGGCAGGTAATTATCGTAATAGGGGAAGGAATATTGTTCATGGGACGCCAGTCCGATGGTATCTGATTGGCAATCGGGGCTGAAGAAGGGCTGCAGCAGAGCCGGGATTTCCTGCTGGTTGAAGAGATTGCAGACGCACTGGTCTTTGGACCAGCAGAGATTATGTTTGAAGTCATAGAGATTGACCTGCGAGCGCAGATACAGCCCGGTATCGGTGTCCTGAAAATAGCCGACATCCGCGAAGGTCTCCTGGGATGGTTTTTCTCCCACGTAGGTCAGGGAGTTGAGGAAGCTGCCGGAGAGCACCTTCACCCCGCGCTCGGTAAGGACCTTGAGGTTGTCGGGGGGGACCATCCCCCAATGGAGCACAATCGGCTCGATGAAGCTGGCGGCGCCGGCGAAACGCTGGATTTCGCCCTTGACCAGATCGTAGTCGGCGGCCAGTTTAGCGGCGGTGGCGTGCTGGTATGGCCGGTCGGGGAATTCCGCTTCGGCATGGAAGGACAGCCGCAGCCAGTCGGAGTTGTCCTGGAATTCGGAGCGGTACCGTTCCGGGAAGTCCTTGAGGGTGAAATTTGTGCGGCTGTTCCGGTAGAAGATGTTCAGGGTGAACTTGGTGCCGAACTGACGGTTGATGTCTTTGAGGCAGCGCAGATAGAAATGCTCGAACAGCGACTTGGGCTGCTGTTTGGCGATGTCATCCAGGAAAAAGATATGGTCATCGATAAAGAAGTTGTACCGTTTGCAGGATTGCTTGTCCCAGACCAGGCGGATGTTCAGCTGGCGCTCGCCGTAATTGTCGCGGGCAGAGACCCGCAAGTCATTGAACTGGGCGGTTAATTTTACCGGGCAGCTGAAGACCTTGCCGCGACGCTGTGCCGGCAGACCGTTGACGGTGACCTCGGCCCGAGGGTCGGCGAGGCCCTGTACCTTCAGGGTCAGTCCAGTAGCATCTTCCTGGCCGTGGTGGTGATTGACGATGGTGCCATGCCGCAGATCAAACAATTCCAACATCATGTACTCCTGGTGTGAGGTGAAGAGAATCCGGTATAGGGTTGCCGCAGCTGAATGTATTAAGCCGGCTCCGGCAATTGTGGGTGAGGCAGGCGCAGACGATCAGCCTCCGCAGTTCTTCAGACTGCCCCCCGGGCCAGGAAGATTTCCCGGACCGTTTTGAGCAGTATGACTGCATCCAGGGCGAAGCAGCGTTGGTCAATGTACTGCATATCGAGGTGCACGCGTTGCGGGTAAGTCAAGGTGGAACGGCCGGAGACCTGCCAGAGGCCGGTGAGTCCCGGGCGGATGCTCTGCAGTTTCGGGCAGTCAGTGCCGTAGCGGCCGGTTTCGCTGCGGATGATCGGCCTGGGGCCGACCCAGGCCATCTGCCCGCGCAGGATATTCCAGAGCTGTGGCAGC
>JAAYYJ010000146.1 GCA_012515455.1 Oligosphaeraceae bacterium | reverse complement strand
GTTCTGGCCTTGGCCGGAGATTCGACCACGACTAATTGCTTGTTCATAAATTGTTTCTCCAAAGTAGAGCTGCTCAAACAGTGCCCACGCGCGCGTGGTTATTTCAAATATAGCCCGGAAATACAGTTTCAGCTCCAGACGAGGTAAAAATAAATGCCCGGCCGGGGAAAATTGCCCTCAAGTGACCACTCGATTGGATGCCCGGGCGACAAATTTCCCCGGCAACTGGCGGACCAGCTGTTTCATTTCCAGTACCAGCAGGCATCCCAGCACGCTGGAGGGAGGCTCCTCCAGGCGGGCAATCAGATCATCGATGGCAGTTTCGCCCTCGGACAGGCAATCCCAAATTTTTTTCTCCAGCGGCTGCAGTGTGACCGGCTGTGCTTCGCGCTCCCGGGCGCTGGTTTGGGCGGCCTTGAACTGCAGGTCTGGCAGCAGCGAGAACTCTTCCACGACGTCCTGGAAGCTCTCGATGAGGCGTGCGCCATCGCGCAGCAGCGCGTGGCAGCCCTTGGCGAAGGGTGTGTCCACCCGGCCAGGGACGGCGAAGACGCTGCGGTTCTGCTCCATCGCCTGGGCGGCAGTAATCAGGCTGCCGGATTGCAGACCTGCTTCGACCACGATGGTGCCGCGGCTCATGCCGGCAATGATGCGGTTGCGCATGGGGAAGCTGCGTTTTTCCGGCAGGTAGTGCATCGGGAATTCAGAAATCACCGCTCCGCCGGCATCGCAGATTTGCTCCGCCAGGGGGATGTTCTCCTGGGGATAGAGATGACAGAACCCGCTGCCGATCACCGCAATGGTGCAGCCTCCCGCCTGCAGGGCGGCAGTATGCGCGGCGGTGTCGATGCCCCGGGCCAGGCCGGACACCACCGGCCAGCCATGGTACACTGCTCCGCTGGCCAGGAAAGCCGCCATCTGCCGGCCATAGGCGGTGGTATGGCGCGAGCCCACAATCGCGATGCTGTTGCGGCTCTTGCCCAAAGCGGCAAAATCGCCCCTGGCATACAGGCACAGTGGCGGGTCGTGAATTTGCCGCAGCAGTGGCGGATAGCTGTCATCGTCCTGGGTCAGCAGATATACCCCGGCGGACTGGGCCAGGCGGAGCTCCTGTTCCGGCGTGCAATGCTCCTGCCAGCGGGACAGCACCGCCGCCAGCCTGGCGCCAATGCCCGGAACGCGCTGCAGGGTGCCCTCGGCAGCCGCAAAAATCGCCTCCGCTGAGCCGAGATAAGCGACCAGCTGCTGGACTTTGCCGGGGCCGATTCCAGGCAGGAGATTCAAAATTATGTACGCCTCGCGTCTTTCCACAACATTTCCCTGGGGGTGGTTGGCCATTAACATAAGCGCCGCGAGGGAGGGACGCAAACCGCAAAATGCACTTGCATATACATTCCTGTCAAGGCATAAAGATGCTCAGGCGCGGCTGGCCGCGAGGCAGAGACCAGGCCGCACAAGCAGCCCGTCCTGCGCGCCAAGACGCTGCCGGCATGATCCCCGGCCAATCAGCGCTAAAAGACTGTCGGGAGCAGTACCCGGGTGAGTTTTACCACCAGGGCCAGCGCACTTTATTTCTGCCTGTCGGGGGATTTGCTTGAGTGCAGATTTGCATTCTCGCCGGAGGGGGATATTTTATTCATACTAACCTCAAACAGTGTTCATTTACAGTCATTTATATTATTTCCCGGTTTGTACTGCGCTGTGAGCAGCATCTGCCGGTTTTTTTCGGGTGCGGTTAGATATACATGCCATTTCTGCTTGGAACAGAGCAACAGAAGGAACGGACAGATGCTGCGGAAATTATTTACTCTGATTGAGCTGCTGGTGGTGATCGCGATTATTGCTGTACTGGCGTCCATGCTGCTGCCGGCGTTGAGCAAAGCGCGCCAGCGGGCCCGCGATAGCGCCTGCCGCAATAATCTGCGCCAGTTCGGCCTCGGGATGCTCTCCTATGCCAATGATTTTGATGACTGGTTTCCGCAGCGGGCCAGCAATAGCATTCCCTGGGGAGGAATCTGTTGGGACCAGCAGATCCGCAGCTATGTGGGCTTTTCCAGCAACAAGGGTTCGGCTATTTTCAACTGCCCGGATTCCGTGCCCCTGGATCCCAGCAAACCGGTAAATGACCGGCGCGGTTACGCGATGTGCAACCGGGTCGGTTATGCGGCTTTGGAGCCATTGCTGTTGGCGGAAAATGGCAAGGCCGGTCGGGGGACCATCAGCCAGCAGGGGATGCTGGTGTTAGACGGTGGTTATCCGCCGTCTCAGATTGCCTCCAGCGGTTTATGGGGCGGTACCAACAACTATGAATACGCCGATCCCAGCCATTACAGTCACACCAATACTGGCGGTCCCACCACCAGGCACGGCAACAAGCTGAATTATCTGCGCAAGGACGGCAGCGTGGATCAGACGCTGCGCGGCGTGAACGGCAGTGGCGTGGACATGGTCTGGTATGTATACATTCACTCCGCTCTTAATACTCGTGTGTATTATATGAATGGCACTTATAACCGCTATTGAATGAGAGGAAGGCAATGACCCAATTAAGACGTTTGCTGTTTGGCTGCCTGCTGTTGTCGGTATTCTTGCAGGGTGCGGAGAAGACCATCTGGGAGCCGGGCGAGGCGGCTCGCAAGGCTCTGAGCGTCTGGTCGCCGCCGACCGCCCGGGTGCAGGTGCGCACTGAGTGGGGTGTGGATGGTCTGACGGTATCCTTCCTGAGCAACCCTGAGGGCAGCAGCGATGCGGGGAAAGTCGGTACGGTGAAGGATTTGATTCCGGCGCTTATTGCCGAGGCTTCCCGGGAGGGTCTCGATCCGCACGAGTTGTATGTACGCTTGGATTATCCCCGGGATGACTATAAAAAAGCCTGGTTTCTGAGTTTTTACAGCAATGGCCAGTATACGACTGATATGTTTGCCTTGCGGCAGGGCGAGCACGACTATCTGCTCAGCAATGCCAGCCGTGGCAGCACTGGGAAGTCCCTGAACGGCCTGGCATTTGTGCAGCTCCGCCCCTATCAGGCTGAGGGGTATACCCTGAAAAAAATCTGGTTGACCTTCCGTCCCGGCGACCGCGATACGAGCCGCACGCTGGACATTGTGAAGGTCAAGCGCTGGGCTGAGGTCTGTGCCGGTACGCCGACCGTCCTGGACAGCTTCTATCGTCGGCCGGAGCTGTCCCTGACTGCGCCTCCGGATTGTCCG
>JAAYYJ010000145.1 GCA_012515455.1 Oligosphaeraceae bacterium | reverse complement strand
GGAGCTGGTACGATCGGGTCAGCACCTGCATTTCAGTTGGGGATCCTATATCCGCCTGCCGGGGGCAGCTGCTTCTCAGTCAGGGACCAAGAATTCCAGCCACAGGAGCTGATGCGATCGGGTCAGCACCTGCATTTCAGTTGGGGATCCTAGATCCGCCTGCCGGGGGCAGCTGCTTCTCAGTCAGGGACCAAGAATTCCAGCCGCAGGAGCTGGTGCGATGGGGTCAGCACCAGCATTTCAGCTGGGGATCCTAGATCCGCCTGCCGGGGGCAGCTGCTATCTTTCTTTCCGGTGCAAACCAAGTCATTCCGAGACAATCGAAAACGGCGCTTCTGCGGCGATAATCAAGCACCAATCTTCGCACATTTACTAATTTTTCGTTGGGGGTATAAACTTGACGCAACCATTTTTGGGGGGACAGTAAATGGAGGGGGGCGGAATTTTTGCAATGGATCTCCTGTAGCGCCTCTACAAGGCGCCCTGCTTTGGGGGCATCCCCCAGGCTGAAAGACTAGGGTGGATGCATGGTTAAGCGCCTTCGGCGCAAAGTATTACATTGTCTTGTTCTGTTGATGTGTCCCATGTAGTTCCCCGGTTTGACTGGTGTGGATGATAATCAAAATCGGCGCCATTTTTGATACGCGCGGTGCTCCACATTGAAGCACCCTAAGAAGCAGATTTTTCTCTATGCAATCCTGATTCAGACCAAAAATAACCAACAGGTGCTGTTGTTACCCCTGCATGACAAATGTGGCGCCAATTTGAGTTGTCATTGACAATTGGGTATATGTCGGTAATGTGCGAAATGTTGTGAAAAAAAGAGAGACCTGTCACAGTGGTTCTGAATCCCTTATCTGCGCTGCAGGCGCTTAACCATGCTAGGCTTTTAGCCTGGGGAAAAGTGCTCTCCTGCCAATCGTGCCCCGCAGGGGCACTACTGGTTGCCTGACCAACACAATCTGAAGACGATTACAGACAATTTTCAACCACGATATCGGAACTGTAGTGCCTCTCCGAGGCACTGATTTCGATCGGACACCTTACCTCAGGCTCAAGCCGGGGGTTAAGCATGGTAGTGCCCCTGCGGGGCAAATCCATGCACAAATGATTTATAAGCAGACCATTGTATGAAATCATTCTAGCATCAAAAAAAAGTGTCGGTCACATTTGTACAAAGGATCACCGATTGGCAATGCCTCGTTTCATCACAAGATTTCGCACATTACCCACAATTACCGATTGGCCTCCATCAGTTTCATCACAAGATTTCGCACATTACCCACAATTACCGATTGGCCTCCATCAGTTTCATCACTAATCTTCGCACATTAACTAACTTTTCGGATGCGTGCCATGCCCAAGACGACACTGTGGATGATTCCGGACCTTTGCTTCCGTCCCCCGTATCTGGTTTATTTTCGCAACTGCTTCAAGGTCGAGAGCGACACTCAGCTGCGCTTCCGCTTCAGCGCCGAGGAGCGGGCGATGCTGTTCCTGGACGGGCAGCGGATTGCGGAAGGGCCGGAGCGCAGCGGTCTGCGGCATTGGCATTACGGCGAGGTCACCGCAGCAGTCTCTACCGGTGAGCATATCCTGTCGGCCCAAGTGCTGGTGCTGGGTCCGGCGCTGACTGCATACGCGCAGATGTCCGTGGCGCCGGGGTTATATGTTCAGGAGGACAGCAACCTGCTCTCCCCGGACTGGCAGTACCAGCTGCTGGACTGCAGTTTTGCCATCCCCGAGCCCGATTGGGGCACGTACGCCCGCCTGCATTGCGCCCCCGGCTGCAATCTGCAGGCGTACCGGGGGGCGGGCGGGGAATGGCAGGAGGTGGTTCTGGCGGAAGACAGCCGCGAACTCCATCCCCCCCAGCTGCCACCCATGAAATACCTCCCGGAGACCGATTTCCGGCAGGAACAGACCGTATTCCATTTTGCCGAATATGCTTTACGCTGGGGGGTGTATCATTTCCAGGGGCCAGGGAAGGTGAAAATCCGGCATTTGGAGCCCGCGTATGCCAGCGCCTCTGCGCTCCCCCCAGCCCCCCGGGAGCAGCATTGGGACATCCTGCAGCTGCCGCCGGGCGAGGTGGTCTGGCACGACTACTGGTTCCGGGCCGGGCAGACCACTGAGCTGCAGCTGGAGGGCGGAGCAGTTCTGGAGCTGGCGGAGTTCTTCCGCACCGGTTATCCCCACTGTTACAAGGTCGATTTCACCCATCCCGATCCGGCCCACGAGCGTCTGCTGGCGCTCTCGCGCCGCACCTTCGAATGCTGCACCTTTGAGACCTACATGGACTGCCCCTTTTACGAGCAGATGATGTATATTGGTGACACGCGGGTGCAGGCCCTGGTCACCTATACGATTTGCTCTGACTGGCGTCTGCCCCGCAAAGCGCTGCGCACTCTGGCTGAGGCAATTGATCCAGCCGGGAATATGCAGAACCGCTATCCGGGCAAGGAGATCGCAGTGCGTCCCTGCTGGGGCCGGGCCATTGCCCAAGTGCAGGTCTACATCCCCTCCTTTTCCCTGTTCTTCCTGTCCATGGTGCACGATTATGCCCGCTTGCGCGATGACGACGGCTTGGTGCGGGAGCTGCTCCCCAGCTTGAGGCTGCTGGCCGAAAATACCCGCAGTCATCTCTGCCAGGACGGGCTGCTGCGCCTGCCCGGCTGGAATTTTATCGACTGGCTGCCGAACTGGCAGTCGGGGGTGACGCCCGGCGGTAAGCAGGGCGGGGGCTGCGTGCTGAATCTGATCGCGGTCCAGGCCTGGCGCGATTATGCCGACCTGGAGCGGCATTTCGGCTCTCTCGCTCAGGCCGAGCTGTACGATGCTGCTGCCGCGGCCTTGGCGGACCGCGTCCGGGCGGTGTTCCGCGTGGCCGGCAGCGGCGCCTTCGCCGAGGATGAGTCTCGGACTTATTTTTCCGAGCATGCGCAAGTCTTTGCGATGCTGGTCTACGATGCGCCGGAACTGGCGGAGGTCCTGCGCCGGGAGGCGCTCGATGAGTGCGGCATCTATTTTTCCTTCTACTATGTGCTGGCCTGCCGCAAATACGGCCTGCATGATCTGCTGGCCAAGCGGCGCGAGAAGTACCTCGCGCTGGCTCAGGACGGTCTCAGCTGCCTGCCGGAGGAATTCAGCGCCTGGCGCTCGTACTGCCATGCCTGGAGCGCGCACTGGCTCTATCATACCTACACCCGGGATGCAGTTCTGGAACGCATCAAGTAGCCGGTAATTTTACCTGAACCGTGGTTCTCACGCCGGCAGCGCGGGTGCGTGCCGGCCGGCAAACGCAAAAGCAGTCACAGTATGCTAAAGAAACCTTTGATTTTTAGTCTCCCCTGGTACAAGGTCGAGGAGTCCGGCCGGGAACAGACCATGCGCGAGATCGCCGCCTGGGGGGTGCGCAAACTGGTAGCGCCGCAGTATTTCTGGCAGCAGGACTCCGGAGCCATGCTGTCCAGGATGCAGGAGCTGGCCGGACGGCACGGCATGTCCTTCGCCGCTGCCCACGGTCTGCTGGGACCGGAGAATGACCTGAGCTGCGCCGGGCCGGAGGCGATGGCCGCGCACCAGCGTTTCCTGGCTGAACTGGCTGCGGCCGGGGTCAGGACCTATACTGTCCACTCGGGCGCGCAACATCCCCAGTGGGCCTCTGCGCCTCAGCTGCCAGAAAAGTTCTACCGCAATGTGCAGCAGGCCCTGGAGACCCTCCTCCCTGCAGCCGAACAGCACGGCATCACTCTGGCCCTGGAGAATATCTACGAACCCCTGCCGGTGCTGGAAAGGCTGGTCCGCATCGTCGAAAACATCGGGCACCCGCGCCTGGGGCTGTGCCTGGATACCGGACATGCCAATGTCAATGCCGCCGGATTGGCAACGATCCTGGCGCTGCTGTCGCCCAGGCTGGTCACCTGTCATCTGCACGACAATGACGGACAGCAGGATCAGCACGCTGCGCCGGGGCAGGGGAACGTGGACTGGCAGTGGCTGGCAGTCGAACTCGGCCAGTCAGTCAGCCTGCTCCAGCTGGAAACCGAGTCCAGGCAGTACTCGCCTGAGATCTGGCAGAGCTACCGGGATTTGTTCCAGGACATTGCCGGGCCGGAGTACTGATCCGAGGACCGGTAACCTGGAGCCAGGACATGCTGCCGGAAAATGCTGGTATTTTGCGCTTCGGGTTGCAGAACTGCAAATACGGCTTATATTAAGCAATTCTCAATGTAACAGAGCAATTGCATTTTTGCATGATTCATAATAATCAGGAGGCTAATTATGGCACATAAAAAGGGTCAGTCTTCGAGTCGCAATGGTCGCGACAGCAATCCGAAGTATCGTGGCGTGAAGGCCTACGGTGGCCAGACGGTCACGGCCGGCAGTATCATCCTGCGCCAGTGCGGCACCAAGTTCCATCCCGGCAAGAATGCCGACCTGGGGCGTGATTTTACTGTATTTGCCTTGTGTGATGGCACGGTCGAGTTTGTCAAGAGCAGCCGGACGATCAATATTCTTCCGTTAGCTGCTGACAACTAAGACTGGTCGGATAAAGCGTAGAGTCGGTTCTGGTTTAGCTAACGGCGAAACAGAACCGACTTTTTTTTGCACTAGCTCTGGTGCGGTTGTGAACAGTACAACTGAAAGGACAAAATTATGAAACGTTTTTGCATCGTCGGCACGGGTGGTCGGGGCACAGCCAGTTATGCGGCCACGATCCTGGAGGAATTTCCTGGGCGGATTGCACTGGTGGGTTTGTGTGGTTTGAATCCTTTGCGGGTGGAAGCATGCAAAAAGATCATCAATGCACCGGATATCCCGGCCTATACCGATTTCCGGCGGATGCTGGATGAGCAGAAGCCCGATGGTGTGGTGGTGACCACCAAAGACTGCACCCATGCGGAATATGTCCTGGAATGTCTGAAGCGCAATATCGCGGTCTATTCTGAGAAGCCGTTGTGCACCACCCGGCAGCAGTGCCTGGACATCCGGGCGGCGGCGGCCAAGAGCAAGGCTCCCAGTTTTGTGACCCACAACATGCGTTACAACCCGGACATGGTGCCGTTCAAGCAGATGCTGCTCGAGGGTGCGATTGGTGAGGTCAAACACATCCAGTTTACTGAGACCCTGGACCGTTTTCACGGTGCGGATTATTTCCGGCGCTGGCATCGTTTTTATGACAACACCGGCAGTCTGCTGATTCACAAATCCTCGCATCATTTTGATCTGATCAACTGGTTCGCCAACTCCCGTCCGGCAATTGTGACCGGGCAGGGTTCGCTGGCCTACTACGGCAAGAACGGCCCCTTCCGGGGCGAACGCTGCTCCACTTGTCCGCATGCCGGCAAATGTGAGTTGTACGCGGATGTCTTCACCAGCGAGCGGACCCGTCTGCTGTACCAGGACGCGGAGTCTTTCGATGGATATTTCCGGGACGGCTGCGTGTTTGATGCGCGCATCGACATCCCGGACACCTACGCCGCGACTATCTCTTACGCGAATGGCATCATCAGCAGTTACTCATTGATTGCTTATGGTTCTTATGAGAGCATGCATATTGCGGCTGAGGGCAGCAAGGGCCGTCTGGAATATCTGAAGCGCTACGGCACCAGCTGGGCGGTCGGGCACCAGGGCGGCGCCAAGGCCAGCCTGGCCAATGACGGCGCGGATGATGATGATTCCCGCACTTTCATCAAGCTGACCGAGAAGGGCAAGAAGGTTGAGCACATTCCGGTCATCAAGGCCGAGGGCGGGCACGGCGGCGCCGATCCGAGATTGCGTGAAGCGCTGTTCTGGGATGCCGGTGCTGATCCTCTGGGCCAGCGTGCGCCTCTGGAAGAGGGCATTCAGGCGGTGCTGTTGGGAGTATCGGTGATGGACTGCATCAAGGCCGGCGGCAAGGCCATTGATGTGCAGAGCGGCAAGTTCCTGTAAAGCCACGGTAATAATCTGGATAATGCAAAAGGCGTCCAGGGGTTGTCCCCGGGCGCCTTTTTAGTTCTGCCGCCGGCGGCAGGATTCTGGAATGTAGCGGTTGCGGGCTCAGCCCAGCAGCCTGCCGCAGTAATTTCCCTGGTACAGATAGATATTCAGGCGGATTCTGGGGAAGCTCGGGTGGGGCGGCCAGTCGTAGTGGTACGGCGGATTGGAGTTGTCGTGGGTTGAGACCGTGCGGTGCAGATAGACGTAGCGCGGTTCGATTTTGCGGTCGCGGTTCCAGAGCAGTGCTGGCAGATGCAGGTCCGCCGACCAGGAGTCATCCTGGCAGCTGGTGTGCACCTCGGCGAGGGGATGCAGTTCCCTGGCCTGGCCCTGGCGGGGGATATTGATGATCCAGGGGAAGCAGGTGCCGGTGGCATCGAGCAGGCAGATGGTCAGCACGTCATTGCTGTAGGGGAGATTGCGGGCCTCGAAGCGGACCAGGAGGTCCTGCTCGGCATTGCGGTCGATGCGCCAGCGCATTGTATCGCCTTCGACCCAGCCGGAATTGAGCGCATAGGTGGGGGCATTCTGTTCAAAATCCGATTGGGGCAGGGGGGCATTTTGGGCCACGGCCTGTTCGGCGGCGGCGAAATCCGTGTCCAGGAGCTGCTGCAGGAGTTCCTGCCGCCAGCGCAAGCGGCTCTCGCAGTACTGATGGGCTTCGGCCTCGGAATGGAAGCCCAGGCGGGAGTCCTGGCGGCAGAGCTCGGCCAGCTCGCCGCTGTTGGCAATTTCCGCCTGGACCAGCGCGCGCATTCTGGCCAGCAGCGCGGTGCGGTCCGCGCCCTGTGCCAGGTACAGATCGCGACGCAGGAGATAGAATTCGAAGATTTGGGCGGCGCTGCGGAACTGGCAGCCCAGGGCGGCGGAGACGCAGATATCGAGCAGGCGTGGGGGCTGGTCCAGGAAATCTGCTCGCAGGTCCTGCAGGATGCGCAGGCCGCGGTCCCATT
>JAAYYJ010000013.1 GCA_012515455.1 Oligosphaeraceae bacterium | reverse complement strand
ATTGCCCGGCAGCTCCGGCAGCTCAATCTGAGCCGGATGGCGCAGCTCCTGCAGCAATTGGCGCAATTCTCCGGAGGGCTCGAAGGTACAGACCTCGCTCTCATCGGGATTAACGCTGGACCGGTAGCCCTGTTCTGCTCCAGCCAGCAGGCGCAGCCCATCAGTCAAGCTGATCCCCTCCTGCCCGGACAGCCGCTCGGCCTCCTGCCACTGTGCCAGCATGGCGGCAATCTTCTCCGGCTCCGCCAGCACCCATTGGCCTTTGAGGCGCACCAGCCCGCCCTGCGAAGACAGCAGCTCAGCGAGCTCAGCGCCAGTCAGCGTCTCGCCGCCCAGGCTCACTGAGACCGAAAAATCCAGCAGTGCTCCAGCCCCGAACAAGCCTTTACCGCTCACATCCAGTGACACCTTCACCTTGGCTCTGGCAGGTGACTTTTTCCAGAGATTGACAATGCGAATCACGATGTTCGCGGCTTCGAAAGCCGGGATGTCCTGGAGAAATTCAAAGGCCTCGCGGCTGCTCCATGCCACTGGCTGAAAAATCCTGCGGCTCTCCAGGAGTTCCCGGATGAGCCGGCTTTTTTCCGCCGCAATTTGAATTGGTCGCAGCAGCGCCTCCAGGCGCTGTGCTTGTCCGGCAGATGCTTTCAATGCTGCTGCCAGCGGCAGGTGTTTAGCTTTATCGCCTTCCACCCGGTGCACAAAACTGACCATAAAGGCAAAAGGGCACTTCCCGCTGGTGTCGCCCTTGTTCTCGGCCAGGTGAAAAGCTACCTTCCCCACATCCCGCCAGGCCGGCGACAAACTGCGGATAAAATCAGTGAACGCCCCACCTGCAGCCGCAAACGCTGCCTGCAGAGCGCACTCGAAACGAAGATAAAAAGCGTATAATACATCGTCGTTGAAGTACTCCATACCCATCAGCGGCGGAGCCGACAGCGCCAAAAATGCCGCCTCGGACACAGCCGGACGGCACTGCTGGAAAAAACCGCCTAAATCTCCCCCCTCGGGTTCACCCAAAGCCGCGATATCGCGCAGATAATTGCTGAACAGGCGGTGAAAATACTGCCGGCCAGGTGGTCCCGCGCTGAGCTGTTCCTGCACCAGAGCCAACAGCAGCGAGCCGGTATCCGCGCCAGGCAGGCATTCATCATCACGCAGCTGTCCTTGGGGGGTGATGCGCAAATCGCTGTTATGCGTAAACTCAGTGACCATTTGAATTTGCCGGACTGGGAACCGGGATTAATCAGAACATGCTTATAATCAGTGCCTGGGCTGACCACACCCTCATAAATGCCGCGGGGAGATTTTATAATATAGTGCCCGACCTCCGCCGCGCAACCCGCGCAGGGGGACTGTTTTTAGACCGTTTTTAGACCGATTACATCGCCCCGTCGTCTTTTATCGGTCAGCGGCTGGTAAATATCAGGGAACGAATTACATTAATGATTGTCTTATAGATATGTGCCGATTTAGCGGGGGCGAAAAGGTTTCGACTGCTAAGGTAGAGCGCAGGTCGCATGCGGAGGATGATCGTTGGCCTCCTTAATCATCGGTCAGAAAAGTAACTGCGAACAACGAACTCGCACTCGCCGCTTAGTTCGGCGACGTCTTCACCTGGATGCCTGATATAGGTTTGAAGGCGAAAGCATCAGGCTGGCTGCACTTGCCGGGCAGGCGGGCAAAGGCAGCAAGAGCTAACAGCAAGCTGCTTCCAGTAACGGTTCGAGTGGCACCAAAATACTGGACTAAGATTTAAGACCACCCTAAGCATGTAGAAGCCTTCGTGAAGTCTTTTCAGGACCCGGGTTCAACTCCCGGCGCCTCCACCACAGCAAAAAATCAGCCTGCCGAGTCCACGGATTCGGCAGGCTTTTTTGTTTCTACACAACTCGCTTTCAATGAGCCACTTGCGCTCTATTCACCCGCCCAACCACGGCAGCACAGAGAATGCCGGAATGGAGCTGTTTTCCTGCCTTCATCGCT
>JAAYYJ010000144.1 GCA_012515455.1 Oligosphaeraceae bacterium | reverse complement strand
CTCCAACTCCGGGATGGACCAGTCCTGAACAGCAGCGGCTGGGTTTACCGTACTAACTGATCTTCGCAAGCGCCGGCAGCTGATTTTGCACAGTATTTTAAGAGGAGATTACCATGCCAGTACGCTATACGGTTTTTTGTTGCCTGCTCTGGGTGCTTTGGGGCCATGCGGAAGAACTTCAAGTCAATGGCGGCTTTGAGCGGGTGGTGGCCAGCAAAACCGGTCAGGTCCTGCCGGATGGCTGGCTGGTGAACAGCGGCGTCAGCCGGGATTGTACGGTGCTGATCAGCAAGAATCCCGCCGAGGTGCGCAGCGGGAATTTCTCCTTGTGGCTGGAAGGCGAGAGCAGCGAGAACCGGGCCTATTTGATGCGCTATGCCAGCCGGACAGCGGTCAAGCCGGGTGATGTCCTGCGCATGTCGGTCTGGGCCCAGGGCAAGGGCGAGGTCTCCCTGGGGGCGCTTGCTACCGGTACGATTCCCGCGACCGGGCATAGCTTGGGTGCGCGCACCCTGGCCGGGAAGCGCGTCGCGGTGGATTCTCCGGAGAACTGGCAGCTGTGCGAGTTCAGCCTCGAGGTGCAGCCGATCCGCAAAAACGACCTGGTCTTCACTGATTTAAGCTACGTGCCGATTATTTATACTTTTAATATGGATGTGCTGCTTCTGGATGACTGTACCTTTGTCCTGGAGCGCGCAGAGGAAGAAAACTCCGCTTCGAAACAGGAGAATTGAGATGCGCAAACTGTTGTTGTTAATCTGCTCACTGTGTTCCTGCAGCATAATGGCCGCCAGCATCAGCATCGGACCGGTCGATGCCGCCGGCAGCCGCTTCTGCGTATTGGAAAATCAATTCCTGCGGGCGGAATTCTCGACCCTAGGCGGACGCCTGGTGAGCCTCAAAGACAAGCGCAGCGGTCAGGAGTTGACCCGGGCAGATGCCAGCGGCAGCAGTGGCTCGTTCAAGGACCAGTTCCCGCCTATGAAATATGATTTCACCAAGGTGCAGTACCTAGCCAGAATCGTAAACGACAATGGCAAAACGGTGGCTCTGGAACTGCAATCACCAGGGATGCTGGGGGAGTTCCAGTTCTTGCAAATCACCCGGGTCCTGACCTTGCAGGAAGGACAATCCAAGTTGCTTTGCGATCTCAGTATCGCCAACCAGAAGGAGAGCATGGCCCCGACAGTGATCAATTACTGGCAGCATAATTTCTTCGGCGTACCTGGCGAGGACAATAATTTCCTCCTGCCCCTGCCATCCGGGGTGCATTGCGCGGTGCCGACC
Organism: Oligosphaeraceae bacterium; assembly: GCA_012515455.1. GTDB lineage: Bacteria > Verrucomicrobiota > Lentisphaeria > Oligosphaerales > Oligosphaeraceae > JAAZIZ01. The sequence goes on along the minus strand of JAAYYJ010000144.1, from coordinate 431 downwards.
GCCCAGAGCAACTCCCACGGGTCGTCGTTCTTCACCCAGCCGGTCCGGGGCTGGCTGGCGATGCTCGGAGTCAGCGGCAATGGCGTGGTCATCCTGCCGGAGTACAAGCGCTTCGAACTGGCCTTCTCCTGGTACTGCAAGGGCAGCTCGCCTTTGGATACCCTGGAGTGGCGGCTGATCCCGGAGGAAGTCCCGGATGGGGCCAGCCTCAACAGCAGCTTCGAGCTTGGCCTGGTCACCGGCCTGGCGACAATCAACGGCGCCGGCCCGGCTGGCTGCGGAGAAGTCAGGCTTTCCCCGGATGGATCGGTCGCGCAGCTGCATCTGCGGGGCTTTCGGCCCGCCGCCGTACAGGTCAAGGTTCTGCTGGATGGTCGGGAAGTGGCAGTGCAGGACAGTTCCCTGCAGCCCGACCGGAAAAGCGAGCTGAG
>JAAYYJ010000143.1 GCA_012515455.1 Oligosphaeraceae bacterium | reverse complement strand
TGAGCATGAAAAAACACGTTCTATTAGTATATGGCCGGATTGTGTTTTTGCAAACTCCGGCCAGGGCCAGAGCTTGATTTCCCGGCCTTTAATGCCGGCGGTGCCGCTTCGGGCGGGAACCGCAGCCGGAGGCTATGTCCCGGCGTCCGCCCGGGCACTCTGGAAGCCATGGTGGGTAATCTCGAATTTCTTGCTAAAACATGACAAAAATTGTCATCCCGTAAACACCTGATTGTTATTTCTGCTGCAGCAGGTATTTTATGCTGAAGGTCTTCCGCGCGTATCTGGCGGGGGAGTGATTATTCATTTCAACAGCAGGTAAATGATGAAACAGTTGCGTGTACTCTCGGTGATGGCCCATCAGGATGACTTTGAGTTTGAGGCAGCCGGGCTGTTTCTGCGCTTGCGCCAGCACTACGGCAGCAATGTGGCCTTGAAGATTGTGACCACCAGTTGTGGTGGCAGCGGCCATCACGAGATGAGTTTTGAGGAGACAGTCAGACGCCGTGAAGCTGAGGCCCAGGCCAGTGCTGCCATAGTCGGGGCCGAGTACGAGAATCTGCGCCAGCTGGACGGCACCCATATTCCGGCCCAAGTATTCTGCGACCGCAATATGCTGGGTGGGCTGTGGAACTGCATCCGTGACTATGCCCCTGATTACGTCATTGCCCCGCCGGTGGTCACCAACCCCCTGGCCGGCATCCATATCGACCACCAGCACACCGCCGAAGCCCTGCGCTATATCGCCTACCAACTCGGAGTGCCTAACGCCTACCCGACCATGAACGCACCCCGGCAGCAGCGCTTCCGGGTGCCGGTGTTTCTGGTCTGCCTGGACGCCTACAGCCAGGAGAACATCTGGGACTTCAGCGTCAATGTCGATTCTGTCAAGGAAGAGAAAATCCAGATGCTGCGTTGTCATGCCTCGCAGATTGAAGAATGGCTGCCCTTTGTCGACAGCTTGAATGACCCCGATGGGGCCATTTATCAGCGCGGCCCGAACGGCGAGAATATCCGCTGGTCAGAAGAGAGATGGCGGGCAGCGACCGAGCAGCGCTTCCACCAGCGCAATCGCCTCTGCGGTTTTGACGACTCCATCGCGCGGGAATATTTTGCCATCACCAAATGGGGCACCTCCAGCAACAACGCCGGCCTGACTGTCAAAGAAAGTCTGGCCCTGGATTTTCCGTTCAGCGACTGGCGCCAGTAAACTCCCGGTTGTCCCGGGCTGCGCCGAGGCTGCAGTCCGGGCCTCTTTTTTGCCGTCCATCCCCAAACGAGCACCGTTATTATGCATAACCGCGGCAAACAGCCTGCGGCCTTTTTAGACCGTGACGGCACCATCATCAAAGCAGTGCCCTACATCAAAGACCCGGCTCTGGTCGAGGTGCCGGCGGCAGTGCTGAGCGGCCTGCAGCAATTGCGCGCGGCGGGTTTTTTGCTGATTCTGATCAGCAACCAATCCGGCATCGCCCGCGGCTATTTCACTGAACAGGAAATGCTGGCGGTACATCGCCGGATGTGCGAGCTTCTGGCCGGGGGTGGCATCACTCTCGACGGGTACTACTATTGTCCGCACGACAGCAACCCCGGCAGCTGCAACTGCCGCAAGCCCCTGACCGGAATGCTGGAAATGGCCTGCCGGGATTTCGCCATCGACCGCCAGCGTTCGGCGATGGTCGGCGACTCCGACTGCGATATGCAGCTGGCCGCCAATTTCAACCTCCCGGGGCTGCTGCTGCTCGATGAGCGCAATGCCGCCAATCCCCAGCTGGCCACCCGGGCCTGCCGGGATTTTCAGGAAGCAGCAGAGTGGCTGCTGCAGTATGCCGGGCACCGGCCCTGACTGGCCAGCGGGCAGGAAAACACGGCAAAAAAATCCTGTCCCGGGGTGAAGAAACCCAAATCAGTAATATATTGTCTAAGTAACCGTTTAATGGCTATCGACTCCGGTGCACTCCAGCCCCGGCCACTGGTATCAAGCAGGAGTTTCACTTCCTTAACCTTGAGGGCGAAATGCCATACCGAGAAATGCCTATCGGCCTGGCCCTGCTGGCCTGCGATACCATCATCGAAGACCGCCGCAGCGGCAAGAAATCCCTGATCGGGCTGTTTGGTCAATTAAATGTCACCCGTCTGCCCTGCGTGCATGCGTCGCTGTCGTTGTTGGTATCCCTGTCCGGCGGCTGCGGCGAGTATTCCTGCGAGGTGATGTGCGCCAATGACGCCCTGGAAAACCCGATTTTTTCCGTGAAGGGCAAAGTCAAGCTGGAGAATCCGCAGCAGGTCCTGGATATGGTTTTTCAGCTCCGGGCGGTTAAGTTCCCGCTGGCCGGGCTGTACTGGCTGAAGGTGCTTGTTGATGATATCCCGCTGATGATGCGGCCGTTGATTGTCACCCTGCGCGAGAGCAGCGAGGAGCAGCCGTCGGCGCCAAACGCCGGGGAAGCATAAACACCATCCCTCAAGACCCCAGACCCAAACTATGCCTCTTTTCAAATATAAGGTCATCGACAATAGCGGCAAAAGCAGCGAGCTGCTGATCGAAGGCGACTCCCAGGCTGATGCTGCCCGCAGAATCCAGCGCCGCGGACTGATGCCCTTGCAATTCCTGGGCGAAGGCAGCGAGAGCAGCCGGCACGTCAGCCTCTTCGGAGCCAAGCTGGATGTGGTCGAATTCACCGACCGCCTGGTACCGTTGCTGGAAGCCAGCATCCCGCTGGAACGCGCCTTGACCATTATCGGCGAAAGCAACGACAACCAGGCCCTGTCCGACACCGCCGCAGAACTGCGGCGCGGGCTGCATGAGGGCCGCAAGCTCTCCGACTTGATCCGGGAACGCGGGCGGGCTTTCCCGCAATTGTATGCCGGGGTGGTGCAAGCCGGCGAAGAAGCCGGCGCTCTGCCCCAAGTGATGGCGGAATTGCGGCGTTTTCTGATGGAGAGCCAGGAACTGAAAGCGTTTATCGTCTCCGCTTCCGTGTATCCGGCTTTCATCGCTTTGTCCGGCATCCTGATGCTGTTCTTTGTCCTGGGCGTAATAGTGCCCAAATTCGCAGTGGCCCTGAGCGGCGCCGGCATTGAGTCCACCGCCACGGCATTGCTGTTGTCGGTATCGGCTTTTGTGCAGGGGTACTGGTGGCTGTTGCCGCTGCTGCTGGCAGGCGCAGTCGCCCTGCTCCTGCAGCTCCGGCAGGAAAATGGCCCTGTCCGGAAAATGTATGACCAATGGATTCTGCGTTGTCCGATCCTCGACAAACTGGTGCTGTACTCCAATCTCTCTCGCCTCTGCCGCACTATGGCCATCCTGATGCGCAGCGGTGTGCACCTGCTCAACACCGTCAGTATCGCCAACCGGGTGGTGCAGAACACCGCCATCAAAAATTCCCTCCTGGAGCTCTCGGGAGAGCTGCGCCAGGGGCAGCGGATGTCCTCTGCTCTGGGCAACAGCAAATACATCCCGACCTTGATGCTGCGGATGATTGCCGTGGGCGAAGAGACCGGGGCAGTAGAAACGATGCTGGAACGCGTGGCGGACCGTTATGAGACCGACCTGCGCCGCCAGGTCAAACGGCTGCTCAGTCTGTTTGAGCCCCTGGTGATTATCCTGCTGGGGCTGGGGGTCGGCCTGATTGTCCTGCTGATGTTCATGGCCATTATGGATATGCAGGGGACGGTATAATGCTGCAGTACGGCGCAGGCCCGCTTTCCCGGGCCTGCAGGATACATTTCTTCACAAGCTAAAGGACCACTATGAAAATGAGAAAAGCGCTGTCCCGGCAGGCCGTCCGCCGGCCATTCACCCTGATCGAAATTATGATTGTGGTGGTGATTATCGGCATGCTGGCCGCACTGGTCGGCCCGAATCTGACCCGCCGGCTGGACAAAGCCAAGGTCAACACCACCAAGGCGCAGCTGGTCAATCTGAAAAATGCAGTGCTGGATTTCCGGATGGATGTCTCAGAATATCCGAGCAAGCTGGAGGACCTGCTGGTCAATCCCGGCCAAGACAAATGGGACGGGCCGTATCTGGACGCCAAGACCATCCCCAAGGACTCCTGGGACCAGGAGTTCCAATACCGCTACCCCGGCGATGACCAGGATTTTGACATCATCAGCCTGGGTTCCGACAAAGCCAGCGGCGGTGACGGCGATGCCAGTGACCTGTCCTGCTGGAACTGAGCGGCCGCCAGCCAGCAGAAGACCGGCAGACCGGCAGGCGCTGGCAGCCGAATCCCGTCCCGCACCGACTATGGCGATGAGACGCACCTATACATTGATTGAGATGCTGGTGGTGATCCTGATTCTGGGCCTGGTGTCCGCCGTCGCCCTGCCCAGATTTCTGCGCATTCCCAGGAAGATCAGCACTGAGAGGACCTTGAGCGAAATCCGGCAGGTCTTTGCCGAGTCCTCAGCACGGGCGCGGGCCACCGGCCAGGCACTCAACCTGACCCTGGACCCGGAAACATCTCTATTAACCGTGAGCGCCAGCAGCGATTCCCTGAGCCAGGAATGGCGACCGCCCATGCCTAAGGTTGAGGACAGCAACAGCCGCACACCGATATTCATCTCCGCCAAAGACACCTACACGCTGTCAGACTCCATCGAGTGGCAGGCTGAACCGGAGAATTATAATTCCGAAGGACGAATCGTGTTCTCGTTCTTTCCGGACGGACAGGCCAGCGGCCCACAGCTGTACTTCAGCAGCCATAACTCGCGTTTCCGCCTGGTGGTGGACAATATCACCGCCCGGGCGAATATCTATGCCGAAGACTGAGGGCGGCAGCGGTGCTGACCGTCCCTCCCCAGCGAGTGTGAGGCAGACGCCGTCCGGCTCCCGACCCCACCCAGCCCCCCACCCAGCCCTGGCGGGATAGCATAATATCCGCCCTGCTGCCTGCTGTCGCTCCTGCAGCTCGGATAATTGTTGCCGGGGGCAGTTCCTACGCTTCGAAGATACCGTTGATATCCTTGCCGAAGATTCCCTCCGGGGTCTCGACATGGATGACGATACCATCTTCCTTGACCTCGGATTTGCCCAGGAATTCCAGAGCCTGCTCTTTACTGCCAGCGCTGTACTTGAAGCAGCGGCTGAACTCGCCGCTCTCGTTGGTCACATCTTCGATGCCCAGGGAAATGATCTGCAGAGCGCTGTCCTTATTCAGTGCCTCGACGTCAGGAAGCTCCAACATCACCTCCGGCTCAGTGCTGACTTTGAAGTACGTCGCATTCGGCAGCTCAGGCAAGACGGCGGAGGCCTCCCGCCAGCAGGCATAATTTAGCTTCTCCCCACCCACAAAGCAGACCGCCATGCCCTGGTGCGGATAAACCCCAAAATGCAACTCTCGCTTGCAATTCAGGTTCCCGTCCTTGTCGGTGAAAATATACGAGAGCTTGCTCAAGGCCGAACTGGCCTCGCTCAGATTGGGAAACATATAAGCCACATACTTGAAATGCTCGGGGTCTGCTTCCACCCGGGCCCAGAACTCCTTCTGCACCCGGCCCTTGCCAACAAAAAATTTCGCCACGTCGATTTCGTCACTGGCCTTGCGGCGCCAGATGATAATCCCCGCCAGCACTGCGACTATCAGCAGTGCCAGCGCAGCAATCATCAGGGGCGAGATTGCCCCCACCTCTCCAGGCTGAAAGTCCGTCTTAATGTCTACCCCCTGCGCCTCCAGCTCCGCCTGTTTGCGGGCCGCTTCGGCCTCCGCCAGAGCACGCTGCTTGGCTGCCTTCTCCTCTGCCAGGAGGGCTTCCGCCTCGGCTTTCTTCTGCTGCGCCAGTTGCCGGGCTTGCTCCTCAGCCGCCGCTCGCGCCAGCTTGGTCTGCTGGCGACGGTTGATCTCATCCGCGGGGCTGATATGCTGCCCGGGCGGGGACAGTCGGTCAGCCGCAGCCCGGACCTCCAGTTGCCCCAGCAGGACATCCTCCTGGTGCTTGATATTCTGTGCGTACTCGAAATTCTTTTTTGCCATGAGCCGGTTGAAGGAATTGCTGACCACCCTCTGATACAGGTCATTTTCATTCAGCCATTCATCGTCGAGATAGGTAAAGCCCATGCGCTCGTTCTGCTCGCCGCACTTTTTTTTGACCTCGGCAAAAACCGCGGCGCTGTTCTCTTCGCGCCAGGCTATCCTCTTGGCCTCGGTGCTGGTGCGCAACTCTTGGATGAACTCCTCACGCCGCCGGAGCGTGCCGGGTTCATCAAATTTCAGGGCTTCGCGCTCGTTGTCGGTGATTCCCAGCATATCCCGGAGCCGGATGGATTTATTGCCGACCCGGATCACGCCATTTCTGGCTTCGTACAATATTCCGCTGGTGACTCCGACCGAGAAGGGATTCAATTTATGCACAATGCGGACTTGGTCACCGCGTTTGTAAAGCGGGTACTCCTTCTCAGCCAGGGCGGTCAGTCCCGCCTGATCCGGCAGAGGGAAGGCTTGCACTGAGCGGCGCAGAAGCTCCTTCTCAGCCAAATCCTCGAACATAAACTCATCAATCGGCGTCCGGGTGGGGGTGGGAATGTCCAGCCCCCCGGAAAGTGACTTCCGGACCTCCTGCAGCAGAGCATCCTCGCGGATCTGCCCTTGAGCAGCCTGAAAAACACTCTCGCAGGCAGCCGAGATGGACTGCACCCGTAGCGCAGATTGCGCCCCGGGAGGAACCGCAGCCGGCAGAATCAGTGGCAACAACAGTGCAAGAACTGCAATTCTAGCGGCACCAGACAAGAATTTATGGTCCAACAGCATCAGCGAACTCCTCAAAAAAAACACAATCCAAGTCATTGTCATAGTGTATTCTGAAAATCAATCTTTACAAACAGCAGCACTGAAAATCAGCGGAAAAACGTTAAAAACGGCGCAATTGCAGTGGTATCTTCTCCCCGGCTGCGGGCTGGCAAGACTCTGCCAGCACTGCTCCGGGCAGCGCGCGGGTCGGCGCCTACCAGCCCAGGCAAATCTGGGAAATGCAGTGATCCAGATACTCCTGCCCCTTCAGAATTACGATCTCGACCCGGAGAAAGAAAAAAGGCAGATGGCCGGCCGGCAGAATCGGCAGACGCACCGCGTCTTTCTCCGTGGTCAGCAGGAATTCCGCCCCGGCCTGCCGCCCCCGGCGGCAGAAATCCGCCAGCTCATCCGGATGATAGCGATGGTGATCGACGTAGCGTTTGCGGTACACCACCGTAGCCTCCAACGACTCCAGGTATTGCTCAAAGCTGGTGGGGACCGCAATGGCGCTGATGGCGGCCACGCGTCGGCCGGACAGAGAGGCTAAATCCAGCCGCAGGGCGCGGTCATTGACATCCTGCAAATAGCGCGGCTCGTGGTTGCACTCGATGATCTTGGCTTGGGGGTTGTGCGATTTCAGGAAACGCCGCAGAT
>JAAYYJ010000142.1 GCA_012515455.1 Oligosphaeraceae bacterium | reverse complement strand
GAAGCCCTGACCGGCGCCGCGGCAGTGGAGTTCATGCAGAACTTCTGGCGGGAGCAGTATGCGCTGCTGCAGGGACACTGCCCTGACCTGATTGTACTGCCGGAATGCTCGGACCGGTTCCCGGCCCTGAGCATCCCCGAGCGCCTGGAGTACTACCGTTTCCGGGGCGAGCAGATGCTCGATTTCCATCGCCGCCACGCCCGCGCCAACCACTGCTGGATCGCCTATTCGGCGGTGCGCTGCCTGGAAGACGGCAGCCGCCGCAATTCTACCTATCTGCTGGACCGGCAGGGGCGGGTGGCCGGCATCTATGACAAGAATTATCCGGTTCCGGATGAGACTCATGCCCAGAATATCCTGCCCGGGAAGGACATCTGCACCGTGGCTACCGAGCTGGGTACCGTCGGCATGGCGATATGCTTCGACTTGAATTATCAGGAGCTCTGCGAACGCTACGCCGCGGCCCGGCCGCAGCTGCTGCTGTTTTCCTCGATGTATCATGGCGGACTGATGCAAAATTACTGGGCCTATCATTGCCAGAGCTATTTCCTGGGCTGCGTGGCCAGGGGTGAATGCACCATCATCAGCCCGCTGGGAGAATTGATCGCCCGCTCTACCAACTATTTCCACTACGTGAGTGCGGAAATCAACCTCGATTATGCCATCGTACACCTGGACCGGAACTGGCAGAAGCTGCAGGCCGTCAAGAGCAAATACGGTCGCGGGGTGAGCATCGTCGAGCCCGGCAAGCTCGGCGTGGTGCAGCTCAGCTCGGAAATGCCCGAGCGCAGTGCGGCCGAGATCATCCGGGAGTTCGACATCACGCCCTGGGATGATTATTATGCCGAAGCCACCGCGCATCGCCGGCAATACCTGCCCCAATAAATGCCCCCGGGATTGTTTTTTGCCCGCCGGCATTTATCTTATGCCAGGAGGAGGGCTTACCGGCCCAGATAATAATGCAAGGATCAATTATGCAGTGGCAATTTCAGGACGCATACGCGGAATACAGCCCGGACCGGCTGGTGCTCGGCAATGCAGCTTTCCGGCGCGAGATCTCACTGTTGGATAATGTCCCCCGCACGGTGTCGCTGCAGGATGCAGCAGGACGGGAATACGCCTCGGGGGAGAAAACCGAGCCGGACTTCTATTTTGTCGGTCTAGTTCGGCCCAACCGCGAGAAGCCCAGCTGGCAGGTCCGCGCAGTGACTGCCGCCGTGGACGAAGGGACGCTGTTCGACTCCCCGCATCTGCGAGTCGTGCTGGAGATATACGAGCCGGGGCAGCAGGTGCTGTTGCAACGCGAGTTCTTCGTTTACCCTGGCCTGGCGGTGCATGGCCTGCGCAATTCGCTGCATTCGCAAGTGATGCCGAACTGCTACTGGGGTTGCCGCCCGGAGCTCTCGCGCAGCGGTTACGGCAATACCGTCCGTCATAGCCTCAGGCAACTGGAAAGTTGCGCCGATTCCGTTACCCTGGCTGCGGACATCCAGGTCACCGAATGCGTGGCCTTCACCGCCCGCACGGATTACTACGATGAGCTGGTACAGCACCAGACCATCAGCTCCGAAACCGAGATGAATGGCAATCTCTGTTTCGCCCAGGGTAGTGACGGGCACGGGCTGTTCTATTTGCAGGAAGCACCGCCGAGCGCTGAGCGCCGCGATTATGAACCGTATGATTTTCGCCGCGAGGGGCAGGACCTGCTGTCCTGTAACTGGGGCATCCCACCCTGGGAGGTACGCCCCCAGACTATGACCGGATATCGCCATGCCCTGGGGGTGTGTGCCGCCGGCAGCGACCGCGCACGGCTGCTGCGGGAATACCTGGAGCGGCGTTTCCCACTCTCAGAGCGGCATTGCGGCAGCGTGGTCAACCCCTGGGGCTGCGGGAAATTCCCCAGCTTGATCAGCGAGGAGTTCCTGCAGCAGGAATTCCGGGCGGCGGCAGACTGCGGCGCGGATTATTATCAGATTGACGATTCCTGGCAGGAGGGCAATAGTCTGG
>JAAYYJ010000141.1 GCA_012515455.1 Oligosphaeraceae bacterium | reverse complement strand
TGGTCGCCAGCAGCCGCAACGGCTTGAATTGGCAGATGCTGCCGGACGACCAGGCGATAGCTTTCTGCCACCATGGCGACGTGCTCTGCCAGCAGGGCCAATGGCCCCTGCAGCGACAATGCAACGACGCCACCACCGTCTATCAACGCCCCGACCGCACCTGGGAGCTCTACAGCGCCGCTTTGCTGTATTACCCCGCCGGGCAGCAGTGCCCGGAACACCAGGACATGCGGGAAAAATTGATCCGGATGATCCAGCGCTGGACGAGTCCGGATGGCCTGGACTGGAGCGCCCCGGAGGTGCTCATTCTGCCGGATGAGCAGGACCCGGCCGACCTGCAGTTCTATTACCTCACCTCAACCGACCTGGAGGGATACCGCTTCGGACTGCTGGGACGCTACAATTCCCGGGTCCGGCAGCTGACCATTGAGCCGGTGTGGTCGCTGGATGGGCGCACCTGGCAGCGTCCTTACCGTGAGAACTGCCTGCCGCTGCTGGAGGACTCGCAGAAGGTGTATATGGCTGTGCCAGCGCAGCAGCTGCTGCGATCCGGGGACACCCTGACCCTGTATTACACAATCTGCAATTACGACCACAGTCACGTCACTTGCGACGGCTCTGAGCCCCAGAATGCGGTCGCGGCGGCCCAGATCAGCGCCCGCCGTCTGTTCGGGCTGCGCCTGCAGGAGGGCCTGGTGCGCTCGCCGGCCATCCGCTGGTGCCAGGAGAGTCTGCAGCTGCATCTGAGTGCCGGGGCCGCGCTGCAGCTGCGCTGGTGTGATGCGTTCGGCAGCGTCCTGGAGAGCGAAGCACCGGTCCCGCTCAGCGGTCAGGGGGATGCTCCGGCCCGGATCGCGGTTCCGGGCGCGTTGCGGGGTCGGGTCGGCCGGCTGCTGCTCTCGGGCACGGGGATATTGTTCGACCTGGAGTGTTGATGCACTTGCGCGCTTGGAATAGCGCCGTTACAGAAAGGTGATACGATGGCTAAATTGAAAGTTGCGGTGATTGGTTTGCGCATGGGTGCCGCCTGGGCCACGGCCGCCCACACTCAGCCCAACACCACCCTGTCACTGGTCTACGACAAATTCTACGCCGAGAATGACCGCATCAACAAGAGCTTCTTCGCGGACAACCAGATTCCCGTTGCCAAAAGCGAAGAAGAGGTCTATGCTTCTGATGCCGACATTGTGGTCGTTGCCTCGCCAGACCATTTCCATTGCGAACAGAGTATCAAGGCCCTGCGGGCCGGCAAACACGTGGCGTGCGAAAAACCCCTGGCCTCAAATCTGGACGAATGCCGGCAGATCATCGCCGCGGTGAAGGAGTCGGGGAAATTCTTCATGACCGGTCAGGTCTGCCGCTACGCCCCCGGCTTCGCCCTGGCCAAGCATTTGCTCTCCGAAGGCCGGATCGGAGAACTGGTCTACCTGGAGAGTGAATATGCTCACGATTACACCCATGCCCAAGGCTTCCAGAACTGGCGCTGCGACCCCGCGATCAAACGCCATGGCTTTCTCGGCGGCGGCTGTCACGCCCTGGACCTGATGCGCTGGCTGGCCGGAGACCCCAGCGAGGTCTTCTGCTACATGAATCAAAAGCATCTGCCCGACTGGCCGACCCCGGATACCGGCGTGGCGGTGGCGAAATTCCCCGCCGACGTGATCGGACGGGTCTTCGTCTCCATCGGAGTCAAGCGACCGTACACCATGCGCACGGTCATCAATGGCACCCAAGGCACCATCATCTGCGACAACACCAGCGAAAAAATTCAAATCTGCGAATCATCGTCCTGCCGGGCCGCCCAGAAGCTGGCCTTCGCCGAGGTTCCGGTGCAGACCGCCAGTCACAATGTCGCCTCGGAACTGGCCGATTTTGTGAACGGCATTTTGCACGGCGAGCAATGCCCGACCGATGTCTATCAGGGCACCAGGACGGTCGCTTTTGCCGAAGCGGCGATCAAATCCGCACAATGCGGGCAGCCGGTACAGGTGGAGTATGAATATTAACCTTTATTTCCCAAGCTAGGCAATTAGAGATTATCAACCCAAGCGAGATACCGTAGTTTTTTTCTCGCTGTTGTGGGCAGCTTATTTCAGGCGATAGGCCAGGCCGACGTCGCCGTGGCGCAGCAGCAGCATGCCGTTGGCGATGATGGGATGGCACCAGTGCTGCTGCTGGCCGTCCCGGATCGGGAAACGCGACACTTCCTGGAAG
>JAAYYJ010000140.1 GCA_012515455.1 Oligosphaeraceae bacterium | reverse complement strand
GGGCAATATTTTCAGGAGTCAAGGCAATGCCAGAAGAGTCTGTAAACAATCTCGAGAACACTCTGTCCGTTGAAGACCTGCGCAGCCAGCGCCTGCAGAAGGCCGTCCGGCTGAAAGAGAACGGTAGTGCGGCCTACGGCCACAGCGTCAGCGGCCTGTCCCCTATGCACAGGGTCAAAGAAGCCTTCGCGGCTCTGCCTGAAAACAGCGAGGAAAAACTCAACTTCTGCGTCGCGGGCAGGCTGATGGCCCGACGCATCATGGGCAAATCGCTGTTCGCCAACCTCAAGGACCAGAGCGACAATCTGCAGCTGTACGTGCAGAAAAACGAGGTCGGGGATGAGAATTATGCCCTGTTCAAGGATTTTGATATCGGTGACCTCCTCAGCGCCCAGGGCTACGCATTCCGGACCCGCACCGGTGAGATCAGCCTGCATGTGCAGTCTTTCGAGCTGCTGACCAAGGGCATCCGCTCCCTGCCGGAGAAGTACCATGGCCTGAAAGACACCGAGCAGCGGTACCGCCAGCGGTACGTCGACTTGATCATCAATGACGAGGTGCGCCGCTGTTTCGAAATGCGTTCCCGCATTATCAGCGGCATTCGCCGCTACCTGGAGAGCCGGGGCTTCATGGAAGTGGAGACCCCGATGATGCAGTCGCTGGCCGGCGGCGCTGCGGCCCGGCCCTTCAAGACTTTCTACAACGCCCTGGGCTGTCCGATGTATCTGCGCATTGCCCCGGAGCTTTATTTGAAGCGTCTGCTGGTCGGCGGCTTCGAGAAGGTCTTTGAAATCGGGCGCAATTTCCGCAATGAAGGCATGGACCGCCGCCACAACCCCGAATTCACCAGCCTGGAAATCTACCAGGCCTACTCCGACTGCCGGGGCATGATGGAACTGATTGAAGACCTGATCACCACAGTCGCCCAGGAAACCGCCGGGAGACTGGAATTCACCGCCGCGGACGGCCACCAGATCAACCTGGCCCGTCCCTGGCGCAGAGTACCCTACCAGGACCTGATCCGGGAAAAAATGGGCCAGGATTGGTTTTCCCTGCCCCTGGCCAGCCAGCGGGAAAAAGCCCAGGCTCTGGGCCTGACTCTCCCGGAGGGCCTGCAGGAACCGCAGATAACCCACGAAATCTACGACAAATGCATCGAATCGACCTTGATTCAGCCAACTTTCGTGACCCGCCTGCCGGCCTTCCTGGTGCCGTTGGCCAAACGCTGCCCCGACGACCCCACTCTGGTCGATGTCTACGAGCTGGAAATCAACGGCCAGGAGATCTCGCCGGGGTACTCGGAGCTCAATGACCCCATGGAGCAGCGCTCGCGCTTCGATGCCCAGGCCATCGGCCGGGATGACCTCGACGGCGAAGTCGACCGCATCGACGAGGACTTCCTGACCGCTCTGGAGTACGGCATGCCGCCGGCCGGCGGACTGGGCATGGGCATCGACCGGGTGGTGATGCTCCTGACCGGCGCCGAGTCCATCCGCGACGTGATCCTCTTCCCGCAGATGCGGCCGCAGAAATAACCGCGCCGCCAGACGGCACTGCTTGTTCAGCCCCCAACCCAAGCTTCAATTATGCCCAAGCTCATCATTCAGGAAGGATACCGCGCCGCCGGTGAATTTATCATCCCCGAGGGTAAGTCCAGTATTGGTCGCAACCTGGAGAATGCCCTTTGCCTGGAGCGGGATGACGGGGTGTCGCGGGTGCATTGCCAGCTGGAGCGCAAAGGCAATACAGTCACGCTGGAGGATTTGTCCAGCCGGAACGGCACTTTTGTGAATTCGATGCCCATCCATGTGCCCATTGATTTGAAGCACCAGGATACCATCCAGATCGGCAACGTGCTGCTGATTTATTATGCC